>JASHRE010000757.1 GCA_030037515.1 Candidatus Sulfotelmatobacter sp. | reverse complement strand
GCAATACAGCGCGGGCGTGCAGCAGGCGATCGGACCAAACGCTGTGCTGTCGATTGCGTATGTGGGCAGCCAGGGTCGCCACGAGAACTATTACCAGGCGATCAACCTTCCGCCTTTGGCATCTCTTCCGGCCGAGGTGGCAGCGAGCTCGCTTAACTTCGAGACGCTAACCTACCCAGGTCTGGGCAACATGGAACTGGCGTACAACGAAGCCAACTCCCTGTACAACTCGCTGCAGATTTCCCTCAATGGCACCATCCATCATGACCTGCACCTGCAGACTGCATACACGGCTGCTAGGGCCAAAGACGCGACCACATCCACCGGCAGCGGGGGCGATTTGGAATCCGCGACGAACCCCTACGTGGGTTGGAAATATGATTGGGGTCCGTCCGTTTACAACCGCGACAACGTGTTTTTCGTAAACTTTATCTACGATCTGCCGTTCTTGCGCAACGACGCCAATCATCTGGTCAGAAGTACTCTGGGCGGATGGGAGGTGGCCGCGATCATCACGGCGGAGTCCGGTGCTCCAGTCAACCTTGGCATAAGCGGAGCCAATCCCTCCAGCATTATCGCCAACACTAGCGACCGGCCGAACGTAACCGGCGCGATCTCCTATCCAAAGACTGTTTCGCAGTGGTTCACCGGGAACTTCAGCGATCCAGTTTGCCAGACGGGTCCGGATTGCTACGGCAACATTGGATTCGATGCCATCACCGGTCCTGGACGACAAAACTGGGATTTGTCGCTGCTGAAGGACTTCGCCTTCACCGAAAGGGTGAAGCTGCAGTTCCGCGCCGAGGCATTCAACGCCTTCAACCATCCGCAGTTTGAGGGCAACTCGAATCTCGGCGGGCTCGGAAATAGCTTCGGCTCCGGTACGTTCGGGCAGATCACTTCGGCTTACGATCCGCGCGAATTCCAGTTGGCTCTGAAGCTGAGCTTCTAGCGCTTGTTTGTTCATCGGATTTCTCTGCCCGCATCGACCTGGTGCGGGCGGAGAATTTCAAATCGCTCCTCTTGCCTCTTGTGGCTCGTAGTCCAGAGTTACGAAATAATGGACCTGTTCGCCGCTCGCCGGGCTACCAGCGTGAGGACATCTAAAAGTATCTTTGCCGGAGTGTTGTTCTTCACGCTCTCATTGTCGTTGCAGGCCCAAACTCCGGATGACGCAATCGCTCTCGAACAACAAGGAAAACTAGCCGAAGCGGCTGAGGCGTGGCGGGCAATAACGGCTCGCGATCCCGGCGATGCCGCGGCCTTGGCCGCTCTGGGCACCGTGCTTTCGAAAGAGCAGAAATATTCAGAGGCGGCCACGGCTTATCGAAAGGCGCTCGCGACCAATCCCCAGCTGCCCGGCATCGAACTGAACCTGGGACTGGCTGAATTCAAGCAGGGGCATTTTACGGCAGCCGCCGTGGCCTTGCGATCGGCGTTGGCGCAAGATCCTGCGAGCGGGCAGGCCGCGCTGCTGCTGGGGATGAGCTACTACGGGGCAAAGAAATTCGACAGCGCCGTACAGTATTTGGCACCCGCGGCACAGGCGAACCCGGAGAACGCCGAACTGCAGGAGCTGTTGGCGCAGAGTTGTTTGTGGGCGGGAAAATTTTCCTGCGCGCAGGAAGAGTTCCAAAAAATTCTAGAGCACAATCCGGATTCAGCACAGGCTCACGTTCTGACCGGCGAAGCGCTCGACGGCATGGACCGGACCGAAGAAGCGATTGCGGAGTTCGAGGCGGCCGCGAAAATCGCTCCGCACGAACCGAACGTGCATTTTGGCCTGGGATATCTGTACTGGAAAAAGCAGCAGTACGACCGGGCCAAGCAGGAATTTCAGGCCGAGTTGTCGGTCGACCCCAATAACGCGCAGGCGTTGGCCTATCTGGGAGACATCGCGTGGAAGAACGACGATGCCGATACGGCTTTGTCGTTGCTGAATCAGGCTAGGAAATTCAGCAACGATCTGCGGATCGTCGAGCTTGATCTGGGCGAGATCTATTTACGACGGAAGAATTATTCCGAGGCGAAAGTGGCCCTTCAGCATGCGGTGAAATTGGATCCTACTCGTCCCGACGCTCATTATCAATTGAGCCGTTTATATCAGAGTGTTGGAGAGAAGGCGGGCGCAGAGAAAGAATTGCAGAAGGTGCAGGAACTACATAAGAAAGCGGAAGAAAATCTGGTGGGAAAGATGGCGAACTCCCCGCCGGCGCTGAATCCACCACAGAAATAATTAAGGAAGCTTATGACTGCGAGAAATGGAAATTTTCAACCGAAGCCGGAAGACAAATTTTCTTTCGGATTATGGACTCTGGGGAATCGCGGGCGAGACCCATTCGGTGATTTTGTGCGTCCCACCCTTCCGCCGAATGACATCGTTGCGATTCTGGGAGAGGTCGGCGCGTGGGGCGTGAACCTGCATGACAACGACCTGGTTCCGATCGACGCGACGGCGGCCGAGCGCGACCGCATTGTGCGTGAGTTCAAGCGCGCCTGTAAGGATCACGGCGTGGTTGTGCCCATGGCGACGGTATCTCTGTTCTTTCATCCCGTTTTCCGCGATGGTGCTTTTACGGCGAACGATCCCGAAGTGCGCGCCTATGCTCTGCAAAAGACCATGCGCGCCATGGATCTGGGCGCCGAACTTGGCGCGAAGATTTTCGTCTTATGGGGTGGACGCGAAGGTGTGGAGACCGACGCTTGCCGACGCGCCGAAGACGCCGTGAAGCGCCTGCGCGAAGCGGTGAATTATCTCTGTGAATACAACATCGCTTCCGGATATGGATACAAATTTGCGCTCGAGGCCAAACCCAACGAGCCGCGCGCGGATATCTATATGGCGACGACCGGACACTACCTCGGATTCATTCCGACCCTCGATCATCCCGAGATGGTCGGAGTAAATCCTGAGGTTGCGCACGAGCAGATGGCCGGGCTGAATTTCATGCACGGAGTGGCACAGGCCTGGGAGGCGGGAAAGCTGTTTCACATCGATCTCAACGATCAGATGCCCGGCCGCTACGATCAGGATCTGCGTTTCGGATCGGCCAATCCTAAGACGGCATTCTGGCTCGTCAAGTTTTTGGAAGATGTCGCCTACGACGGTCCACGCCACTTTGACGCGCATGCCTATCGCACCGAAGATTGCACCGGGGTGAAAGATTTCGCCCGCGGATGCATGCGGACGTACTTGATCCTGAAAGAAAAAGCGGAACAGTGGAATGCCGATCGGGAGATTCAGTCGATTGTGAAGGAACTCTCGCGCGGCAACGGCAACTTCGCAATCGGCAAGTATTCGAAGAAGGGATCTTCAGCGCTGCTGGCGCACACTTTCGACAAGGACGAAATTCTCGAAAAGCGTTTGCCGTATGAGCGTCTTGATCAACTGACCGTCGATATACTCCTGGGCGCGCGCTAAGAAACGCGCCCGCTGGTGGTGGGGGATTGACTGGCGAAATCCACGTTGCCGCGCGATTTTCAAAACCTACCCTACCCCGGGCCGCCCGCTTTTCTCGACCGGGCTGCCAGTGAACTTGTTTGTCTAAATTCCTGGTTTTTCTGCCAAAGAAAGAACGCATCCAAGCGGGCCGGTTGTGGCATCCTAGTCATTTTCCAAAGCAAGGTGCAAATGTAATGTTTTGTATGTGTTAGGCTATCTCCGGTAAAAAATAAAATGGATCCGCAAGTTTCTGCCAATTCCACCCCGCCCGATCATTTAGTGCCGGAGTCGGAACCGCCCGTGAAACGAAAAACAAATTACTGGATTTGGGCGGTCGTGATTATTGTCATTGGCCTGCTCGCTTATTGGACCGTAGTGGGAAACCACGCGCGAAATGCGCAGCCAGCCGCCACTGCACGGCGCGCTTTTACCGGAGCGGTCACGGTGACTTCCGCGACGGCGAAAAAAGGAGACATTGGGGTTTATCTGAACGCCATTGGAACAGTGACCGCGCTTTACACGGTTTCCATCACCGCGCAGGTCACGGGAGTGATTACGCGCGTCTACTACAAAGAAGGGCAGTTCGTACAGAAGGGGAATTCGCTGATCGAGATCGATCCGCGTCTCTATGAAGCGCAAGTGATACAGGCGGAAGGTGCGCTCGAGCGCGATCAAAACGTGCTCGCGCAGTCGCAAATGGATCTGGCACGCTACAAAGATGCCTGGGCGAGAAATGCAATCCCGCGGCAGACCTATGAAGATCAGGAGAAGATCGTCAAGCAGAACGAAGGGCTGGTCAAAAACGACGAAGGCACACTCCGGTACAACCAGGTGCAGCTCGCGTACTGCCATATCACTTCGCCCATCACCGGGCGCGTGGGATTGCGCCTGGTTGATCCAGGGAATCTCGTCACCGCGAACGCCACCACAACTTTGGTGGCCATTACCGAGACCCAGCCCATCACAGTGGTCGCCACCATCTCCGAAGACAATCTCGCCGAGGTCATGACGCAGCCTCAACATGGAGTAAACCTTCCGCTGGAAGCCTGGGACCGCGCAAATCAGCACAAAATTGCCACTGGCAAGGTGATCTCTTACGACAATCAGATTGACACGACGACCGGCACGCTCAAGCTTCGCGCCGTCTACGAAAACAAAAATGGCGTCCTTTATCCCAACGAGTTCGTGAACACGCGCCTGCTGGTAAAAATGCTGCACGATCAAATTTTGTTGCCCAGCTCCGCCATCCAGCACAACGGAAGCGAAGCCTTTGTTTACGTGATTCAGAATTTGCAGGCCAGCATACGCGACGTAAAGACCGGCGTCTCGAATGAGGGTCTGACGGCGGTGGAAGGGGTGAACGAGGGCGAAGTTGTGGCCGACAGCAGTTTCGAAAAGTTGCAAAACGGCTCCAAGGTCACCATCACGAACGCGGCATTGCCCAGCACTACGAATCAGGAGGCTGCTCCGTGAGTCCTTCGCGTCCGTTCATCATGCGGCCGGTGGCCACCATCCTGCTGATGACGGCCATCCTTTTGGTGGGATTGGTGGCGTTCACGCAACTGCCTGTTTCCGCGCTGCCCCAGGTAGACTATCCGACCATTCAGGTTCTGACGTTTTATCCAGGCGCCAGCCCGGATGTGGTCGCGACCACAGTAACCGCGCCGCTCGAGCGACAGTTCGGCGAAATGCAAGGGCTGAGCCAGATGACATCGACCAGCGCGGCGACGGTGTCGGTTATCGTGCTGCAATTCAACCTCTCGCTGAGCATCGATGTGGGGGAACAGGAAGTTCAGGCCGCGATTAACGCTGCACAAAGCTATCTACCCTCGAACCTTCCCACCCCTCCCGTCTACAACAAGATTAATCCCGCGGACTCGCCCATTTTGACCTTGGGCATCACCTCGGACACGATTCCTTTGTCGCAAGTGGAGG
>JASHRE010000756.1 GCA_030037515.1 Candidatus Sulfotelmatobacter sp. | reverse complement strand
CCGGAACAATACGTCTCGGTCGAAGCAGCAGGTGCACTCGGGATCGGGAGCGACTCCGGCGGGCACAGGGACGGTTTCGTCGGCGGGAACCGGTTCGCCGGATCCGAGAATCGCTTCATCGGAGGAAACGGGCCTTCCCGAGGACAAAACAATCGAGGAGCTCGATGAGGAGACGGAAGTGACGCCGCTCCATCCGGAAGTGGAGTTAGACGCAACGCCGAACATGCCGTCTTATCGGTGGAGTACGTTTGAAGATACCCTGCGGCGGCGGCGCCAGGAAGTTCTGCAGAGTTCGATCGACAATGCGAAGCGAGCCGAGCGGGAAGGTGGGACGCGGGATCAGGAGCGGAGAAAAGCGAGCTGACGTCGTGTTTGCGTTCTCGCGAGTTCGTTTCGAAATTGGGGAAGTCGAAATCCCCGCCCCGCGGCAAACCGCGCGACCAGGGTGGGCAACTTCGGTTCACATACTCCACAACACTTGCTGAGCCTCGATCGTGCGGCATAGAATTCTCCCGCGCACGAACAAAGGAGAATTCCCGCCATGCGTTTGCCGCATTTATTGTCGGTGTGTCTTCTGTTGAGTACGAGTTTCCTGTTTGCGCAATCCGCCGCAGATCCCGAGCCCGGGCCTGGGTTTAGCATCGACAACATCGACAAGAGCCTGGATCCGTGTGTGGATTTTTATCAGTACGCCTGCGGCAACTGGATCAAGAATTCCGAGATCCCCGCCGATCGTCCGGCGTGGCAGAGTTTTGCCCAGCTCGATGAGAGCAATATGGAAATCGAGCGCAAGATTCTGGAGACAGCCGCGGCGGGCGGGGCGGAGCGCAGCGCTGTCGATCAGAAGATCGGGGACATGTATGGCTCGTGCATGGACGAAAAAAGGGTCAACGCCGAGGGAATCACTCCGCTGAAGCCCGAATTGGCGCGGATCGCGGCAGTCAAAGACAAGAGTGCGCTGATCAACGAGATTGCGCGCCTGCATCTGGTGGGAGCGAATGCTCTTTTCAATTTCTATTCCAATTCTGATCTGCACAATGCCGACGCCGTGATTGCGTCTATCGATCAAGGCGGATTGTCGCTGCCGGACCGCGATTACTACGTGAAGGACGATCCCGATAAAGTCGAGATGCGCAAGCACCTGGCCGAGTACGCGACCGAGTTATTCAAGCTGGCGGGCCAGACTCCGCAACGGGCGGCGCAGTCGGCCGATGATGTCCTGGTGGTCGAGACGCTACTGGCGGCCGATTCAATGGACCGCACGAAGCGCCGGGATCCGAAAAATCGCGATCATAAGATGACGCGGGAAGATGCGGCGGCGCTGGCGCCGGAGTTTTATCTGAATCAATATTTCGTCGCAGTGGGGGCTCCGAATTTTACCGAGATCAATGTCGGCAACCCCGAGTTCTTTCGGCAAGTGAACGGAGTGCTCGCGGCCCTGCCGCTGGAAACTTTGAAGACCTACGCAACGTGGCACTTGCTGAACTCCTCCGCGCCATGGCTTTCCGAGCCGTTCGTAGAAGCCAATTTCAAATTGCGGCAGGCGCTGACCGGCCAAAAGGAAATTCAAGACCGATGGAAGCGCTGCGTGCATCTGGTGGATCACTCGCTGGGCGAGGCCTTGGGCCAGCGCTATGTGGAAGCAACGTTCGGGCCGGACGAGAAGCAGCGCATGCTCAAGATGGTCGATGCGTTGGAGCAATCGCTCGATCAGGATATTCAGGGCCTGGAGTGGATGAGCGCGGATACGAAAAAGCAGGCGAAGGTGAAGCTGGAAGCGATCCGCAACAAGATTGGATATCCGGAACAGTGGCGCGACTACAGTTCCGTAGTGATCAAGCCGCATGATCTGTTGGGCAACGTGCAGCGGGCGGATGAATTCGAATCGAAGCGCGAGATTGCGAAGATCGGCAAACCCCTTGACCGGAAGGAGTGGGGCATGACCCCGCCAACCGTGAATGCGTATTACAGTCCGAACTATAACGAGATCGTTTTTCCGGCGGGCATTCTGCAGCCGCCGTTCTTCGACAAGAACATGGATGACGCGGTGAACTTCGGCGGTATCGGCATTGTGATTGGCCACGAACTCACGCACGGATTCGACGATCAGGGACGAAAGTTCGATCCACAGGGAAATCTGCGCGACTGGTGGACGGAACAGGATGGAAAGGAATTTGAAAAGCGGGTGAGCTGCGTGGCCGATGAGTACTCGGGCTTCAGCGTCGTGGACAACATGAAACTGAACGGTCGTCTAACGCTCGGTGAGAACACAGCCGACAACGGCGGAGCGCGGATTGCACTGGCTGCGCTCGAACGGTTGATTGCGGAAGACAAGACCGGGAAAGAGGGCGAAAGCATCGACGGCTACACCCCGGAGCAGCGCTTCTTCCTCGGATTTGCGCGCGTCTGGTGCGAGAAACAGCGGCCGGAATTTTTGCGCATGCAGGTGAGCACGAATCCGCATTCGCCGGGCAGATATCGGGTGAACGGCGTCGTCGAGAACATGCCCGAATTTCAGAAAGCCTGGGGATGCAAACCAGGTCAGCCGATGGTGGCCGAAAACGCGTGTCGCGTCTGGTGAGGAGGGCGTGAAAGGGCCCACCCCATGAGAAGCGCGCAGGGCGAGGCACCAGGTCACGTACTCATCCTGGCCAAGTAAAAATCCCCGCCCCGTCCGCGCCAAAATGCGCAGACCAGGACAGAGCGACCTGCGTTTATTCTCGCTGATAACTGAGCTTGCCGTTCACCAGCACGGCGGTGACGTGACTGGTGTACTCGAAGGGATCGCCGTCGTAGAGGACGACATCGGCGTCTTTGCCCGGTTCGAGCGAACCCACACGGTCGGCAATGCCAAGAATTTTGGCAGCCGCGATCGTCGCAGCTCTCAATGCTCCTTCGAAACCGAGACCGTTGGCGGCGGCGACTCCAGCCTCGAACAACAGAACGCGGTTTTTGGGCACGTAACCTTCAAATCCAGTCATGAGGGCGACCGGAATCCCGGCCTGCGCCAGAATGCCAGCATTTTCGAGCGAAGCATTGATCGTTTCCAATGATTCGAGACGTTGCAGCGTCGGACCGACGAGCGCGGCTGCGCCGGATTGTTGAATGAGCGCCGCTTCAAGATAGCCTTCGGTTACGCTGCTGAGAATGAGTTTGAGTTTGAACTCCTGCGCGAGACGGATGGCGGTATCGATGTCATCGGCGCGATAGGCGTTAAAAATCGCCGGTACGTCGCCGCGCAGAGCCAGACCGATCGCCTCAAGTTTCAAGTCGCGCGCCGGCTGTTTGGCGGGATCTTTCTTTTCGCCGGCATTCCACTCGGTCCATTTCTTTTGATAGGCCTGCGCGGCCAGCAGACCTTCGCGAATAATCGCGGCGGTCATCATGCGCGTGGTCGGAGCCTTATTTTTGCCGCCGTAAAATGCTTTGGGCGATTCTCCGAGATTGAACACGATCGCCGAAACCGGCTTTAGGGCTAGCTCGTCAACCGTGGGCCCGACCGTCTTCGGACCGACGGTCTTGAAAATTCCGGCCTGCCCGGCAATGGGATTGGTGATGCCGGGCGCGGCCTGAACGGTGGTAATGCCGTAGGTGTTGATGTACTGGAGCAGCATTTCGCGCGGATTGAAGCTGTCGAGGGCCCGAACGTCGGCGGTATTGGGATCGGTCTGTTCGTCTTCGTCTTGGTCCGCGGGAATGTTGTATGCACCGGAAATGCCGGCCGTGGTTTTGGCGTCGATCAAACCGGGCGTCACATACACGGCATGCATGACCGTGTAACCGGCCGGAGCACTGTTGCCGGGATGAATGGCAGCGATCTTGCCGCCGTCGAGGAGCACGACGCCCGCCTGCCCTTGAGGCCCGGAAGCCATCGTGTAGAGTTTGTCGGCGACGATCGCGAATTTCTGAGCGAAGGCAAGCTGCGAGCAGATGAGCAGGGCAAGAGCGGAGAGGGAATGGCCCAGCGAGCGTGCATTCACTGCGCACCTCCCGCTGCCGCAGCGTTGAATTTCGGATATTGATTTGCCACATCGTATCCGCCGGTCGCGTAGTGCAAATCCGCCGGATTGCTGCGGTCGAAAACTTTCTCACCTTCGATCCAGGTCTCAAGAACTTTCGTGTAGACGCTGAATGGTGGGCCGGATAGGAGAATAAAATCGGCGTCTTTGCCTTTCTCCAGAGTTCCGACCCGATTGCCAAGATCGAGCATTTCCGCCGGATTGATGGTGAGCGCGCGCAGAGCACCTTCTTCGCTCATGCCTCCACGCACAGCCAGAGCCGCCTCGCGGATAATAAAGCGCGAACTATTGATGTCGTCGTCGGTGTTGATGGCGACTTTCACTCCCGCTTTCTCGAGGATGGCCGCCGTGTGCTCGTTCACATTGATGGCTTCCAGCTTTCCGCCGGGAGAATCGACGATGGTTAATGTCACCGGAATATGGCGTCTGGCGAGTTCATCGGCGACGAGGTGTGCTTCGCTGCCGTGATGAATCACGACGCGATAATGAAATTCGTCGGCGATGCGCAGCACGGTCATGATGTCGTCTGCCCGGTGTGTGTGATGTTGCACGATGCGCTTGCCTTCCAGAACCTGAACGAGCGGCTCCATGGCGAGATCACGCTCCGGCGGTTTGGCGTCTTTGCTCCCCGCGGCCACGGCCTTGTTGTAGTCGTCCCACTTACGCTTGTACTCCTGCGCTTTGGTGTATTCGCGGCGGGCCAGCGCGGCGACCTCCATGCGGGTCATCGGCGCTTGGTCGCGACGGCCATAATGCTTGGGATTCTCGCCATTCGCCATTTTCAAGCCGCCGATCGTGCCCGGGATGATCATGTCTTCGATGGTTTTGCCGCGCAGCTTGACGTAAGCGGTCTGCCCGCCGATGACATTGCCGCTGCCGGGCATGATGTTGGCGGTGGTGATGCCGCCCGCGGTCGCGATGCGAATACCGGGTGCTGCGGGATTGATGGCATCGATCGCGCGCAGCTGCGGCTCGAGCGGTCCCGAACCCTCATTGGCATCAACGTTAGCTGGAATGGGTGGATTGCCGATGATTCCGATATGCGAGTGCGAGTCGACAATTCCCGGCATCAGGACCTCGCCGCTGGCCTCGATAACTTGAGCGTCGGCCGGAATCGCGACCGAAGCGGCCGCCCCGACGGCCTCAATTTTCCCCGCGCGTACGACCACGACGCCGTTTTCGATCGGCGGTCCGCTAATCGGATAAACCTTCGCTCCGCGAACGACGAGCGCTTGATCCGAATGAGCCGTACCGGGCGAAGGGGATTGTTGAGCGATGAGATTGATGGGATGTAGCGCCAGCAGGAGGGTGAGCGTTTGCAAGAGTGGCTTGGGCGTCAAGAACAGGCTCCTTTGGTTGAAACCAGTGTGCGGCCGGATGCTACATCGGTGTGCGCAACGAGTCAACGACGGAAGCGGCATGACGGAAGCGGCGTGTGGTGGCCGCTTTGACAAGGAAGCCATCCCGAGGGCGATTGTTGCGGCGCAGAGAACCGGCCGCTTCGCGCGGCTGGCCCGGATCCTTCGCTGGGCAACGTCGGTCTTGCTCTGCATGACAATCGAAGTGCACCGCCACCGGCGGGCTGGTATGCGCGCCGGGGCCGGCACCACGCTGATCAAGGATCGGGGGAATCTACCGGGAGGGGTCGGCGAAGAACGTCTTTTGGAACTGTTCGTGGCGGGTGCGGGCCTCATGCAGCAGGTTTTGGAATTCCGATTCGCCGCGAATGTTTTCGAGCAGCGGATCACTCTGGAAGTAGGGAAAACAAAAGAATCCGCCGCCAATGCTGTGGCGGAGCATGTGTAATGCGGAGGCCTTGTCTCCTAAGACAGCGAAGGCCTGTGCGAGTTTGTACATGCTCTCGGCATCGCTGACTCCACTGTCTTCCACTTTTACCTCTGTCTGCCGCAGCAATTCCAGGCCGCGTGCCGGTTGATGCTTGATCGAGTAGCTCAACGCCTTCCCGACATCGGCGGGCAGCGACGATGAATTACGGTCGTACGCTCGGTCGAAATCGGCGGCTGCTGCCTGCGGCTTGTTCATGTAGAACTCGCCGAGTCCCCGATAGAAAAGGATATAGACGTTGTCGTTGGCGGGGAGGCTCTCGAGAAACTTTTCGTATTCGCCGAGATACAGATACGCGTTCAGGGCGGAGCTGTTGATCTTGACCTGGGGATTGTTTTGGCGCGCTTTCTCGCACTCAGCGACCGATTCGTGGAGCATTCCGGCAAAGCGGTACGAGTAACCCAACTCCCAATGCGCTTCGTCACTGCTGGAGCTATCCTGCAGCACCGATCTTAGCAAGGGCACAGCTTGCTCAACCCGGCCGGTATCGGTCAACAGATTGGCCATATAGATTCGCGGCTCGAGCAGAGAGGGATTGAGCGCGATCGCCTTCTCGTATGCGGCCTGGGCCTTGATGTAATCTTCACGGCCGCCAAACTCGAGCGACGCATGAGTGGTGTAAGCCCGACCTAGATGAGCCCAAGCGGGAGCGTAGTTGGGGTCGATGGAAGTGGACTTTTCCAGCGCCGAGATGGCAT
>JASHRE010000755.1 GCA_030037515.1 Candidatus Sulfotelmatobacter sp. | reverse complement strand
GCGACTTTTCTGCGCGAAAGCTACGTCCGACTCGCCTGGGCCGGCTTGCTGACGGGAATTCCTTTGGCTCTCGTTACCGCCGAGCGCGTGATTTGGCTTGTGTACTCTTTTACGGCCTTGGCGTCAGCGTCACTGCTGTATCTTGCGTTCGCGTCAAAACAGAAGTGGCTCCAGGCAATTTTGGCCAACCGCCTCCTGATTTACAGCGGAGTCATCAGCTACGGGATCTATTTGCTCGAAAAGATCCCCATCGACGCGATGAAGTCCCTCCGCCTGCAAGCTCACCCGGCGATCATGCTGTTGGCCACAGCCGCGATCACCTACTTCATGGCCACGCTTTCCTGGTACCTGCTGGAAAAACCCGCGATGCGCTGGAAACGGTACTTTGAGACCGGCCGCGCGGTATGGCGCAAACCGGATGCCGCTCTGGCAAGAGCATCCTGAAAGGTCGGAAAGCGCTTCCTCCTGGCGCGGTTGAACAATAACCACTTAGGTTCAGCAAGGATTCGCTCCGGGAAATTGCAATGGGTCGCGCGCGTGGGTAAGGCTTTTGATCGCTGCACATCTTCGAAACTTGGATTTGTCGTTCCCGATTTTGGTCCTCCTCGCATTTTTTCAATCCCGACACCTTGCCTTCACGCTGGGGAAACTTCTGCGCCAAGCAGCCATTCTTTGTGCGGAGACGGGCAACCATGAAACTAGATGAAATGACAACGATCCATCCAAACGCAGTGCTTGCGTTTGAGCCGTCAAGCGAGTCAGCAAACCTATCGAGCATAGACGGTGATGCAACCGTGAAGCAGCTCACAGTCATCTGGCAGCAACTTCTCGGAGTCGAGCCAATTACCCCCGACCAGAACTATTTCGAACTCGGCGGCGACTCCATTCTCGCCGTGCAGCTGTTTGCCCAAATCGAACGGGAATGCCATCTAAAGCTGCCGGTGGCCACGCTGTTCGAAGCGCCAACCATTGCCGGCCTGGCGCGACTCATTCGCCGAGATGCTCCCGCCCCTGCTTGGTCGCCTCTGGTCCCCATTCAGACGGCCGGATCTCGCCCACCGTTCTTCTGTATTCACGGTGCGGGGGGAAATGTTCTGATTTACCGTAAACTCTCGGAACGGCTTGGTGCTGACCAGCCTTTTTTTGGATTGCAGAGCCAAGGTCTCGATGGAAAGCTCCCTATACTTCGAACCGTCGAAGAGATGGCATCGCTCTATGTCGATGAAATACGTCGTGTGAGGCCCCAGGGTCCTTACCTCATCGGCGGTTACTGCGGTGGCGGAACAATCGCGCTTGAGGTAGCTCAGCAATTTCGCGCGCTGGGAAAAGACGTGGCCTTGCTCGCACTGTTTGACACCAGCAACTGGTACAAAATCCCCCCGTTATCCATTTGGTCAAAAACATATCATCACAGTGAGCGGGTGGTTTTTCACGCTCTTAGCTTTCTTGGTCTGGACCCCACCGGGAGATCACAGTTGTTTCGCGAGAAGCTGAGGGCTGTTGAGTACCGCATCCCGGTTTGGTGTGGAATCCTCCAAGCTCGCTGGACGCGGCGCCGGGGGGCAGACACCTCATCTTCACGCTTGCTGGGGGAAGTATGGAAAGCAAACGACCAAGCCTGCACCGCCTATATTCCCAAACCATATCCCGGGATCATCACAGATTTCCGACCGAAGCGGCAATACCGGATCTTCAATAAGCCCGACGCCAAGTGGGATCGCTTGTCTCAGGGAGGCCAAGACGTGGTTTCGCTCCCCGTTTATCCCGCCGTCATGCTGGTAGAGCCGTTTGTGCAGCAGCTGGCGGCAGCGTTGCGAGCCAGAATCGATCGAGTCATCGGCCTCGAAGCTGGCGCATAGGGTTTGTTCCGAGCATCGATCACTCAATTGTGGAGTTCATTCGACCGGGCGCAGAAACCGCGATGTGTGGAATTTTCGCAATGTTTTCGCAGCAAGGCACCGTGTCACCGGAAGTGTTGGAAGGCGCCACGAAGGCTTTGCACCATCGCGGGCCGGATGGCCGGCGTCATTGGATCTCCTCGGACCGCCTCGTAGCCTTGGGACACGCACGTCTGAGCATCATTGACCTGGCTACAGGGGATCAGCCGATCGCGAATGAAGACGAGAGTCGAAGAATCGTCGTCAATGGCGAGTTTTACGGCTACGAGGCAATTCAGCGGGAACTAGAGGAGGCGGGACACCGGCTTCGTACTCGATCCGACAGCGAGATTGCTCTTCACCTCTATGAAGAACTCGGCGCACACTGCCTGCATCGTCTGCGCGGCGAATTTGCCATCGTTCTCTGGGATGGCGTTAATCGGACATTGTTTGCCGCCCGGGACCGATTCGGCATAAAGCCGTTGTTTTATACGCTCCACCAAGGGACGCTTTATCTGGCTTCGGAAATGAAAGCGCTGTTCGCGGCGGGAGTGCCCCGCCGCTGGAACGCCGAAGCGGTGTACTACTGCGGCGGCCACGGCGGCCCGCAGTCAAGCACGCTGTTCCAGGGCATCCATCAGGTACCCCCAGGTCATTTCTTAACCGCCAACGAAGGCCATATTCAGCTAAGGCAATACTGGGATTTTGACTACCCCAAGGCTGGTCTTGCTGATCGGGAGCAGCCGGATGCGGGGTACGTCGACGAATTCCGGCGGGTTTTCGACGAAGCGGTTCGGCTTCGGTTACGCGCCGATGTCCCAGTCGGTTGTTATCTCAGCGGAGGAATCGACTCGTGCGCTGTGCTTGGTTCTGCGGCGAAGCAACTGAATGGCCCTATTCGAGCATTTACTCTGACCTTTGATCGGCCCGAATACGACGAAAGCGCCACTGCCCGCGAGATGGCTGCCAAGGCCCAGGCGGAGTTCGTTCCCGTTCCGATTCGGCAGGATCAGCTGGCGGACGAGTTTTCAGATGCCGTCGTGCAGTCGGAGACTCTTTGCGTGAACGCTCACGGCGTGGCCAAATATCTCCTTAGTCGAGCAGTGCGGGATGCCGGTTACAAAGTCGTTCTGACAGGCGAGGGTTCCGATGAGGTGTTGGGCGGCTATTTGCACTTTCGGCGCGACCTGCCGGTTGACTGCCAACTGACGTCCAGCCTGCACAAGCTTCGAAAGTTCAGCCCAGGCGTTCAAGGCACTCCTTCTCTAAACGGCCATGGGCAGGAACTTGAGACGATCCGCCGCCTTCTCGGCTTTGTGCCGGGCTGGATGGAGACATCGCTGACGCTGTCGGCAAAGATGCGGCAGTTATTGGCAGATGATTTCTTGGAGCGTTTCAAAGGGTGTGACGGGTCCCGCGGCCTGTTGAACGATATCGACGTTCCGGGACAGCTTTCCTCACGAGAACCCCTGCACCAATCTCTTTATCTGTGGTCCAAGACTCGGCTGCCCAAATACCTCCTCACGCTTCTGGGCGATCGAATGGAGATGGCTCATTCAGTCGAAGGCAGGGTTCCCTTCCTTGATCATTGTCTGGTTGAGTTAGTGCGATCCCAGCCGGTGAGCCTCAAGATACGTGGGGCAGTCCAGAAATATGTGCTTCGCGAAGCGGTGCGTAGCGCGATCACTGACTCGGTGTATCACCGACCCAAGCACCCTTTCCTGAGTCCTCCGCTGATGTTGAACCCGCAAGGGCGATTCAGCGTTTTGTTGCAGGATATGCTCCGGGGATCCGTGTTGGCGTCGATACCATTTTTTGATCAGAAGAAAGTTGTCTCGGTTCTCGATGGCCTACAGTCCGCCGACGAAAGTTCACGTGTCGCGAACGATCAGGTGCTCATGATGGTGCTTAGTGCGTGTGTGCTCCACCATCGTTTTCGGTTATCAGGATGAGAATCGGCGAACGAAAAAACAGCTTTTGCACCGTCTTGCATTCTTGAAAGTTTGAGGAACAGGCGGAACTACAAGGAGAATCTATGCCAAAATCGATCGTAGCCGCTACCCTTGACAGCGTTGAACTCGAACCCGCCCAGATTCCGCCGGAATGGATCCTGAGCGGCACGCCGCAGACGCGGAGCAAAATGCTCGTGCGGACACAGGACTGGTTGGAGAACATTGTGGTCTGGGAATGCACTCCCGGAAGCTATCGCTGGACCTACAACCAGGACGAAGCTGTTTTTGTGCTTTCAGGCGAAGGCATCATGACGAACGACAAGGGCGAAGAGCGAAGGTTTGGACCGGGCGACATGGGGTTCTTCCCGGCGGGCACCACTTGCACCTGGCAGCACCCGGTTTACTTCAAGAAAGTTGCGGTGTTGAAAGAATCAATGTGGTCCCCGCTGGGCTTTTGCTTCAAGGTGTGGAGCAAACTTCTCCGCATGATCGGCCTGTCAGGCAAGGCTCCACTGTAATTGTTTCCTCGAAGTTGAATCCGCGGATGAGATTCTGCACACGCTCGGTCGCGATGGGACATTGGACCGGCTTCCGTTCAGGTCGGAAATGATTCCATTCCGCGGAAAACGACTTCGCGCCTCAATTCCGCTGTAAGAACCGGTTGGCAGTAACTCCGGGACTGTTGAAGTGCTGCGCCCAAGGGCGTCGCCCTCAACGGTTACCCGCAAGGAAAGATCTCCTGCTGGCGAGAGATCTGGGCCGAAACGGAGGCAACCTTCCGAGACGGCCTGCCAGAGGTAGGTAACAATGTCTTCCACGACACCCCAAAATCTCGAACCCATAACCGAAACGCTTCACCGTCTTCCTGCCAAGATCAGTGATGTTCTGAAGCCTTGGATCGAGTCTCGAAGCGATCATCCTGCGCTTGTGGAAACGTCTGGAAGCTGGACCTACACACAGTTGGCGAGCGCAGTTCGTGAGACCCAACAGTGGTTGCTCGGCCTCGGAGTGCGGCCGGGCGACCGTGTAATGCTTGTCTGTGAGAATTGCAGAGCTTATGTGGCGATCTTGTTGGCGCTGGCCGAAATCGACGCATGGGCCGCGTTGGTCAATGCTCGACTCTCCGGGCGCGAGGTCGATGAGATCCGTGCGCACTGCGGCGCTCGTTGCGTCATCTATTTCACCAGCGTATCCCATCAGGCAAGGGAGCATGCAAGGCGGCACGGCGCGGCGATCCAGAACGCGGGCAGCCTGGGTTCGCTTGCGGTGGGCGCGATTGACTCAAGGGTCGAGCCTGAACCGGTCGATTCCAATCATGCGCAGCGGGTCGCTGTGCTGATCTATACCTCTGGGACGACCGGCTTGCCGAAGGGCGTCATGTTGACGCACCGCAACCTGCTATTTGTTGCGTCGGTTTCGGGGAAAATCAGGTCGCTCGGGCCCGAAGACCGGCTCTACGGCGTGCTTCCCATGTCGCATGCGGTTGGTCTTTCCGTGGTGCTGTTGGGGAGCCTGATCAAGGGTGCAACCCTGTACTTGTCTCCCAGATTTGACCCCGTCGCGGCTCTGGCAACAATGAAAAAGGAGCGTTTGACGGTCGTGCTGGGCACGCCGGGGATGTTTTCACTGCTGGTTGACTATGCCAAGCTGAAGAGGCTGAGGTTGCGCAGGTTTCCCTCGCTCCGGATCATTTCTTCCTCGGGCGCTCCCCTGCAGCCTCCCCTGAAGGCCCAAGTGGAAGAACTGTTCGGCATGACGTTGTACAACGGCTACGGAGTTACCGAGTGTTCTCCGAATATCTCGCAAGCGGTCGTCGGTGAGCACAGGACCGATACGTCGGTTGGCCGCCCTCTCCCGGGAGTTGAACTTCAGCTGGTCGGGCCCGATCGGCAGCCAGTCGCGGACGGGGAAGTTGGCGAACTCTGGGTGCGCGGACCTAACGTCATGAAAGGCTACTATCGCGCGCCAGAGGAAACGGCGCGTGCCCTCAACTCCGACGGGTGGTTTAACACGCACGACCTTGCACGGCTGGAGAACGGCTACTTGTTCATCGAAGGCCGGACCAAAGAGTTGATCGTACGCTTCGGATTGAACGTCTATCCCGCAGAAGTCGAGGCCGTGTTGAATGCTCATCCCGGGGTTGCCCGTTCAGCGGTGATCGGGCGGACGGTTGCGGCTATCGAAGGCGGCGAGGAAGTCGTGGCCTTCGTTCAGCCGAAACACGGCATGGCTCTGCGGGAATCTGAAGTTGCCCGATACTCAGCCCGGCATCTGGCGTCATACAAACGTCCGTCTCACATCCTGCTGGTGTCTGACATGCCGGTGACGCTGACCGGAAAAGTCCAGAAAGGCGAGCTCAGTAAGCGGCTAGAGTTTGCTCAACTCCGCTGATCGATGGCGGCCGCCAGGCCGCCTGCCGACGATCGCCATCGCTCAAAATGGAATTCGCGGCGTCGAAGGACGCTTTACGCACCGCCGCAAAAAATTCCCAGTCTACTGCCCTGCTGCAGCGCTACCCTCCTTCATTGCCGATCTCCTTCTTACCCGTGCTTCAAGCACGTCGATAACTCGGAAGCTCCCGCATCCCGTCCCGAGACCGGCCTTCTCATCCCATCTGCTTACATCAACTGCCCAGCAGCGTGATGCCTGTTCGCGGTGACGGAGCCGACATCAGTGCAGAAGTGTCGCTGACTGCTCATATTGAGGAGTGACTGCGAAAGGCTAACCTATCACAAAGTCAAAGAGACACTCGCCTGAGTCGGAGCGAATATCCCTGACCACGAGGAGAGTAAGTGGTTCAACAGGTGATAAGTGTCAACCGCGAGAAGAAGAAATCGCGGAAGCTTGAAAAGGTCGATCCCGAGACCAAAGCGGGAGTGTCTAGAGTCGAATCTCCGAAGATCGTGGATGAGCGAAAGGAACGATTTGGAGGAAGCCGCTGTGGTTTGCCGCCACCATGCCAGTTTTCCGCGAAGCCAAGTATTCAGCGCCGCCCGAATATTATCGTCCTTGTCCTCCGGGCTCCTGGCTAGCGATCGGAGAGTGGTGGACGAGGGCCGTCGGTCAGCTCAGCGTTCTGAACCCTTCGGGTTCCGAAGGCTCCGTGTCGTGGCCTGATTTCGTAAACGCTTTCTGGCTCTCTTGTCCTTAAACATCCGTGGTTTGAACTGGGCCAAACCGGCGTAAAGCAACGCGATGTACAAGAGAGCGCCGAAGAGCCCAATGGCTACTGATACATACTGATTCCATGCCTGATAGTTCACCGTCGGCACTCCGGAATTGGCGGTTTGGCCAGCCCTGGCGCGGTCATTGGGCCATCTTTTGAGCGCGGGCATCCTTTACGATTTTCAAGAATCTCTGCGCTAGCTCATGGATCCATGCCTCTCGCCGTCGCACGATGGCTTCTTCGGGAATTAAGTCTGATCCAATGCCCAGCGCACTAGCCCCTGCCAGAATAAACTTGGCAGCCGTTTGTTGATTCACTCCACCCGAAGCTATCAACGGCACCTGAGCGAAGGGCACCTTCAGCGCTCGGATGTAATTGGCGCCACCTACCTGCGCGCAAGGGAATATCTTGATGAAGTCAGCCCCAGCTTTCCACGCCGCGATCACCTCGGAGGCAGTCAAAACACCGGGAAAAACGACGACGTCATTCTTCAAGGCAAACTCCACAACTTCCAGGACGAGCCCGGGGCTGGTCAAGAACTTGGCCCCGGCGTCCACGCAACGGCGCGCGGTCTCTTGATCCAGGACGGTTCCCGCACCCGCAATCATGTCCGGATAGCGCTGAGTCAGGTCGGCAATCACATCGGTCGCCCCGGGGCATGTCATCGTAATTTCCGCGACGCAGATCCCGGCGTTGTAGACAGTTTCAGCGGCGTACTGGGCATACTCTGGCTTGGATACGCGAACCGCCGCGACTATGCCAACTCCCTCAATGCAAGCCCGAACCTGTTCCTTTTTCATCGATGTGACCTGCGAGGACTGATTCTTGCCCGAGCGCGCGTTCCTTTTCTTCGCCTGCCGGGCAGGCTTGGTTTTTATGACTCCAAACTTAGCACACAAGCGCGGCTACGGAAACGTGCGGCGAGGCCTTCTCAACGAAGGCGTCCACGGGCCGGTTCGGGTGCCGGTTGTTGAAATGAGACTTTTCATGCAGATAACCGCTTCAGAATTATTCGTGGACCCGCTTTTTCAGATATTTTTCTTTATTTTCATCTCGGGGTAAGATTTCCTGCGCTATCGTGTATGACCTCGTGAGGTTTCGTGAGTAATAGAGCAATCAGAGCGGCCTCCTCCTTGCCCCTGATCTGTGTTTTGCTGGCTGCGGGCTGCGAAAAGAAGTTTAACCCGGCAGAGGGTGCAGCGCCGTCGGCGCAAGTCATCGAGAATAGCAACGGGAGTGTTGTGACCGTCGACAATGCCGAGCAATTTCCGGTTGTTGCCGCGGATCAGATAGAAGCCGCCGCGCAGTTGAATGTAACCGGCACCGTAAATCCTGATATTGCTCGCGAGGTTCCGGTGATCTCGCTTGCCAGCGGGAGGGTTGTCGACATCAAGGCGCGCCTCGACGATCACGTGAAGAAGGGCGATCTGCTCCTGAAGGTGCAAAGCCCCGATATCACCAATGCCTTCGACGCCTATTTGAAAGCGGCAAGCGACGAACAGCTTGCCAACAAGGCCTACGTCCGCGCAAAAGACCTCTACGCGCACGGCGCGATCTCTCTGGGTACGCTGGAGCAGGCCGAGGATACGGAAACCGATGCAAAGGCCGATCTTGTTGCCGCCGACGAGCAGCTCAACACGCTGGGTGTGAAGAGGGACCACCCATCGAGCATCGTGCCGGTCTACGCACCGATCAGCGGCGTCATCGTTGCGCAGTATGTCACCAACGCCGCGGCGGCAGGCGTGACCTACTCCGGCTCGTCGACTGTGTTCACGATTGCCGATCTCTCCCTGGTGTGGGTGATTTGCGACGTTTACGAGAACGACCTACCGAGGGTTCAGCTGGGACAGGCCGCGCAGATCAAGCTTAATGCCTATCCTGACAAGGTACTGAGAGGTCACATCAGCGACATCGGTCCGGTGCTCGATCCCACGATTCGCACTGCGAAGGTCCGTATCGAGGTTCCAAATCCCGGCATGCTCAGGCTGGGCATGTTCGTCACCGCTACCTTTGAGAGCAAGACCAAGCAGACCTTCGCGGCTGTCCCTGCCTCCGCCATTTTGCACCTGCATGACCGCGACTGGGTCTTTGTCCCTGCGGGTGGAAAGCAATTCAAGCGACTGGAAGTGAGCGCCGGAAGCATGCTGCCAGGAAACAAACAACAGATTCTCTCCGGCGTCGCTCCAGGGCAGCAGGTGGTAGCCAACGTTCTTGCATTGGAAGAGAGTCTGGAGGCGCGATGATCCGGCGGCTGGTCGATTTTGCACTGGGGAACCGATTTCTGGTTCTGGCGGTCGCGATCCTTTTATTTGCCTGGGGCGTGGTTTCGTTTAAGCGGCTGCCCGTTGAGGCCTATCCCGACGTCGCCAACAACTACGTCGATGTCATTGCGCAATGGCCCGGCATCTCCGCGGAACAGATCGAGCAACAGATCACCATCCCAGTCGAAATCGTGATGAACGGCATTCCTGGCATCGCCCATGTGCGCTCGTGGTCGATTTTCGGGCTCTCGACGGTGGAAATGGTCTTCGGGGAGGAGACAACCAACTTCGAGAACCGGCAACGAGTTCTGGAGCGGCTTTCGCAGGTGACCTTGCCGCCGGGTGTGGTTCCGCAGATGGGAACGGACTGGAGCCCGGTGGGCCAGATCTATTGGTATACGCTGCAAAGCACGAACCCCCAGTACGACGTGATGAACCTGAAGTCGCTCGAAGACTGGTTGGTCGTCAAAACATGAAAGCCGTCCCCGGCGTCGTGGATATGAGTCCCTTCGGCGGCCCGACACGCGAATACCAGGTCCGCCTCGACCCGGACAAGCTGGTTTCTTACGGACTCAGCATCGGTCAGGTCGAACAGCAGCTCACTAATAATAATGTCAACGGCGGCGGCAGCTTTATCGAAGCCGGGCTGCAGCAGATCAATATCCGGCAAGTCGGTCTGGTGCGGAACATCCGGGACATCGAAAACACTGTCATCACGACCAAGGCCGGCACCGCGCTCCGCGTGAAGGATATTGCCGTCGTCGCCCAGGGTCCGGCAATCCGGCTGGGCCAGACCGGCTGGACGATTCACCGCGAAGACGGCAAGGTTGTCGACAACGATGACGTGGTTTCCGATATCGCGCTCCTGCAAAAGGGCGCCGATGCGGAGCCTGTATTGAAAGGCATCCAGAGCAAGGTGCAGGAACTGAATGACCGCATTCTGCCGCAAGGCGTGAAGATTGTACCCTTCATCGATAGAAGCGACTTGCTGCACTTCACAACCCATACCGTTCTGCACAACCTGACCGAAGGAATCATCTTGGTTGTCATCATTCTTTTCCTCTTCCTCGGCAATGTGCGCGGAGCGCTCATCGTTGCACTCACCATCCCGTTCTCGTTATTGTTCGCTTCCATTTGTCTCGACCTGAAGCAGATTCCAGCCAATCTTCTTTCCCTTGGCGCGCTGGACTTCGGCATGGTCGTCGATGGCGCGGTGGTGATGGTGGAAAATATCGTCCGCCACCTGAATCGCAGGGGCGGTGGGGCGCTGACCCCGGATGAAAAGATCCGGGAGGCTGCGCACGAAGTCCAGCGGCCAGTCTTCTACGCGATCTTAATCATTATGACGGCCTATTTACCCATCTTCACATTGCAGGCCGTAGAGGGGCGCCTGTTCAAGCCGATGGCCTGGACCGTTACATTCGCCTTGCTGGGAGCTCTGATCTTTTCCATGATCATCGTCCCGGTCCTCGCCAGCTTTTTGTTCCGCAAGGGCGCGAAGGAGTGGGAAAACCCGGTCATGGAGTGGCTTCGGGCGCGCTATCGCAAGGGCGTTACCTGGGCCATCCACCATCGCGCATTTACGGTTGGTGTCGCCGCCGTGTGCCTCGCTTTTGCCATCTATCTGGCAGTCGGCGGAGTGATCGGATCGGAATTCCTTCCCCACCTGGATGAAGGAGCGCTGTGGGTGCGCGGCACCCTGGAGCAAAGCGTGGGACCCAGTGAAGCCCTTCGGGTCGCCAATCAGGCGAGAATCCTACTTTGCTCCTTTCCTGAAGTGCCCCGATGTTGGAGTCAGGTCGGACGCCCGGATGACGGGACCGATCACACTGGGTTTTTCAATACGGAGTACTTCGTGGATCTCAAGCCGAAGGAACAATGGCGCCCCGTCTTCGGTCGGAACAAAGACAATTTGATTGCCGCGATGGGCAACCAGCTCGAGAAAAAGTTTCCAGGAGTGATCTGGGGCTTCTCGCAGCCGATCGAAGACAACATGGAGGAGGCGGTCAGCGGCGTCAAAGGTCAGCTTGCCACCAAGGTCTACGGCGACGATTTACATTTGCTCGAGGATCAGGCCGAAAAGGTCGCCGGGATCATGAGCCACATCAGGGGCATTACGGACTTGGGGGTCTTCAGCGTTACCGGGCAGCCGGACCTGAACTTCGTGGTCGATCGCGCGGCGGCGGCGCGCTGGGAGATCAACGTGGCAGATGTGGATGACGCCATTTTCACCGCGGTCGGCGGTAACCCTGTCACCCAGGTTCTGAGGGGAGAGGAAGTTTATAACCTCACCCTCCGCTATCTTCCGCAGTACCGCAATACCAGGGAAGCGATCAAGAATATTCGACTGTTATCGCCATCCGGCGAACGAGTTTCGCTTGACCAGCTCTGCACGATCCGCGAAGCGGACGAGGGTTCTGAAATCTATCGCGAAAACAACCAGCGATACGTCGCGATCAAGTACAGCGTACGCGGCCGCGCCCTGGGAGATGCCGTTCTAGAGGCGATTGATAAGGTAAACGCCCAAGTAAAGCTTCCGCGGGGGTATCACATCGGGTGGGAGGGGGAATACCAAAGCGAAGTACGTGCCGAAGCGCGACTGCTCCTCATCGTGCCGCTCACCGTGCTGCTGATCCTCGTCGTACTCTACATGATGTTCACGTCCTTCAAGTGGGCGCTGTTGATTCTGGCCAACGTTGCCATGGCCCGCATCGGAGGATTGCTCGCGTTGCTGGTGACCCACACCAACTTCAGCGTCTCCTCCGGAGTCGGATTTCTCGCGCTCTTCGGCGTCTCGGTGCAAACTGGCGTCATTATGCTCGAATACATCAACCAATTGCGCGCGCGCGGGCATCCGATCGAAGAGTCGGCTGTGGAGGGTGCGGTGCTGAGATTAAGGCCCATCATGATGACCATGCTGGTAGCGACCCTGGGACTGTTGCCGGCGGCTACTTCGCACGGTATCGGTTCGGATTCGCAACGTCCGTTCGCCATCGTGATCGTGGGCGGATTGATCGCCGATCTAGTCATGAGCATCTTCTTGCTGCCCACGCTCTACGTCTGGATTGCAGGGAAAGATGATGTCTTGCCCACGCCGGAACCGGAGTTCGAAAGCTAATGGATAAGCCTCGCCTTCATTCTCGGAAAACCTCGGATCGCGAAGCTTCGCGGTTCCGGGTTACATCATTGTGGGGGCCGCGCGTCGCAGGGCTGCTGATCGCGATGCTGGCTTCGGGCCTGCCCGTGGCTGCACAGCAAGCCCTTACCTGGGAGCAGGTGAAGGCCAGATTCGAAGCAGCAAACCCAGCATTGAGGGCGGACGCAATCGGCATCGATGAAGCCAAGGCGGAGGAGATCACCGCCTTCCTACGGCCGAACCCCAACATGACGTACCTGCTCGACCAGCTTTATCCGTTTTATTCGAACGCCTTTTCGGCACCACGCGGAACTGCGTCCGATATAGGTTATCGACCCTTCGAGAATGCGCTCAACGAGGGAACGCTCAGTTACCTGCACGAGCGACGGCGCAAGCGCGAGCTGCGCCTGGAAGACGCGAAAGAAAACACACAGATCACCATCTCTCTGCACTCCGACCTGGAGCGCAATCTGATCTTCGACCTGCGCGATGCGTTCGTGCAGACGCTGCAGGCCAAGGCGGTCTTACAGTTGGCAGATGCCGATCTCGAATACTACGACAAGATCATCGAGATCAGCCGCGCCCGTTTCAAAGCTGGCGACATCGCCAAGATCGACCTGGATCGAATCGAACTGCTGCGCGTCCAGTACGAGGTCGAGATCCAGACGGCCATCGTGAATCTGCGCACCGCGAAAATCCAGCTCCTGCAGCTGATCAACCAACGTACTCCCGTCGATCAGTTCGACGTGACAGGAAATTTCGACTGGAGCGAGG
>JASHRE010000754.1 GCA_030037515.1 Candidatus Sulfotelmatobacter sp. | reverse complement strand
TCAAGTACATGTACAAGGAAGGCGAAAACCAGCGGTAGGATCTCGTCGTTCGAAAGGGCCAGCTTGCAACGCGGTTCTAAAGCTCCCCTCTGCCACGTCACCGCCCAGCCAAGGTGAAGAACGCTTAACCGCAATTTGGAATTTCGCCGTCTAATGAGTTGGAGAAGTCTGCCCCGTCGGCACTTCATGCATTCCGTTTTCGTCGAACACAAACGTCTTCACCTCTGCTTCCGCACCCTGCGGCTGAATTTCCTGTCCATTCCAAACGAAACTCACTCCCGCCGCATTGCCGATTCGCGCCACGATCTCGCGATTGCCACGAAACGATGCATCCGCAGGGGCGATCAGCGTCTCGTGACTGGCCGGCTGTCCATCGGCCATCACGGAAATCCAGGAATTCTCATCGGCATGAATCACAAGCCGAAACCGCGCTGGCGTTTTGAGAATGGGCGCGGGCGTCGCGGCATCCGGCACCGGTGCGCTGTCATCCGCTTGCTCAGAAGGTTGATCAGCGGTGTGCGCTGCGACGGTCGTGGACTTTGCAGCTGCCAAACCCCCGGGCTGGCTTGGCGCCACCGATGCCTTTGCGGATGCTTTTGCAGCTGGCGCTTCGTGCGCCTGAGCAGCGGACGTTTGAGTTGGCCGACTCGGCGTGGCCGGCGGAACAGGGCCTGGCACTGACTGCGACGCCCGAGCCGACGGCACCGTCGGCACGCCCGTGCCCTCGGCCCGCGCATGCCGCATGCGACGCTGCCACAAAACGCCCACAGCCACGAGCAGCAGCAATGCAATCACTGCGGGCCGCCATGGAAGAGGGTTGCGTCTCTGCCCAAAGTCACGCCGCGGGCCTCGCACTTGGTCGATCCGCGGCAGTTGTAGATCGGGCAATTCTTCCGCCCCTTCCGCAATTTCCGTCTGCCCACCTCCGGATTTTCCCACCCGACGGCTGACTTTACCGGCCACGGCCTGGTTTGCGGCGATCTGATGCGCGGCTACCTGTGGCCGCTTATCCTTGGCAGAGCCGAAGTTGGGCTCCCACACTGCCTGAGCGTCGATCTGCGCCTGACGCAGACAGGCCAGATATTCGTTGACAGCCTCTTCGTCATTTAGTCCGACATGCCTGGCATAGGCGCGAATAAATCCCTTGTTAAACACGCCGCCGGGAAGCTGATCGAAATGCTCTTCCTCGATCGCTTGCAGCATGCGTGCGCTAATCTTGGTGACGTTGGAAACGTCGTCAAGCGAGATGCCCTTTTTCTCGCGCGCCTTGCGGAATTTATCTCCGAATTGACCCACTCGACACCCGGCAGGAAACAGCCGCTAAAGGTATCACGGCCCAGCCAGTTAATGATAGGCCAAGCACGGAGCCTGCGCCACCGTCATCGGTGAAAGGGGAAGGTAACCTCCACGGGTGTCTGGCAAAATCTACGCCAAAGAAAGCCGCCGGCGAAGGCGTCCTTATTGTTCCCATGACCGGGTGACGAAGTCATGCGAAACAAGCAACCCTGAGACCGTCGATACCGTTTCGGAAAGCGGTGCCATACCAGTGGCTGTCGCTGCCTTCCGCCAAGGTCCCTGTGGTTCGCCGCCACCGGGAAAATTGTGCAGCCTTGTGACGGTTCGGTCCGCAGTGAGGTTAAAGAAGGAGCCGAAACCCCCAGCCTCATGGAGCGTACCGACCAAGAAATTTGAAGTGCCCCGAAAAGCATGGTCCGGCAGAAGTTTCCATCCGCGGCTTGTACGAGAGGCGAAGAAAGGAGAGGAGCCGTCGCTGCAGTTCGCGCAAAAGCCATACAGGCTGGTCAAAGCACCACCCGGCGTGATCTTGAGGGCCGTGCCACACCCGGAATCGTGGGCAGGTCAGTTGGCCTCGTAATCTTCGCCGTTGGCGGTTACACCATAGAAATTTCCCTCCGTGCCCTGCACAAGGACGGAGTTCGGCCCTTCGCCGTTGGTGTAGTAGAAAATCGACAGGTGTGGTGAAAGTTTGTGCCGGCCCAACTTGCAGCGAAACCGAACGCAAAAACAATGCATGGCACTGTCCGCAGGCAAGCCCGACTCGCGCTTCTGATCTCTGTCGCATTTTGTGCCGCTTCGACAGCGCGATTTCTGGTCGTAATGTTCCCTGTTTCCCTGTGTCTGTGGGAAGTTGGGGCTGCATAGCGCCCAGGCTGGGAAGCGAACATCCCCGGCAGGGAGAAAATGCCGGGGAATTCCTCTGGTTACTGAGGGGGGGACCAGATCCTGGTACGCTTCCGAGCAGCTGTCAAGATGAAGGACCTTGCACACAAGCCTCAAGTGTGGACGTTCCGACGTCGTGGGAAGCTCGTGACCTTATCGAGGGCTCGTCGCCGATAGCCGGTGCGACGTCGCTCTCGCTCTATAGAAAGGGGGCACAAGAAAAAATCCCATTCGTCTGGTGAACAGGACTCAGACTCGCACGAAAATAAGCGTTATCCCTTCACGCTGATCTTCGAAAACGACAGCACGGCGCGGCTCGCCCTGGGACGTCCCATCGAAAGCGCGGGTCGAAAAGTCGTGAAGATTAGCATGCGCTTCACTTCCGGCAGCACGTCTTTGGAAGCGTCCGTGTCAGAGAGAATGCGATAGTCCTGCACGCGGCCATTGGCGTCAACGTAAGCCTCAACCACCAGTGAATCGGCATTGATCGCGTCGAGCGTGATACCGAGCGGCGTCTGCTGCAGCTCGGGTCCCGTGTTGACCATCACCAGAGGCACGTCATTGTTAGCGCGCAGCGACGATGGCGCCACGAAATAAACCATGGCAACACCGAAGATCAGCAATGCGCTCAAAAATCCAGCCGTAGCTGGAACCATGTGGGCGCGCAGCGAATTTTCCAGGCGCACCAGCAATCCCTGAAATGGAGGCCTAGAGGCCTCGGCCACCTCGTGCGAAATGGCGACCCGCAGTCTCAATGCCAGATCTTCGGGGGCCTTCGGACGGCCAACGCTCATCAGCAACTGCTGCGTCTGCCGCAGCGATTCATAGTGTCGGCTGCACTTGGCGCACTCCTGCAAATGGCGTTGCAGAGCCAGCATCCCGGCTCCCGACACCCGCCCATCCAGATACGGCGAGAACAACCGCTTCGCCTTAGGGCACGTCATTCCCGCGTTCTGCCCTGTGCCCGTCATGGCATCACCTCAGCCTTTCTACCCCCAACAGCTACCTGTGGCCGCGCTTGTAAATCCTCCGGTGCGGCCAACCCCAGTTCATCTCCAACTTCACGGATATACGGCGTCAGACGTTGCCGCAATGCTTCTCTTCCTCGTGTGAGCCGGGACTTTACCGTGCCCAGCGAAATTTCCAATACTTCCGCGATCTCTTCGTACGACATGTCTTCCAGATCGCGCAAAATCAGTGTCGTGCGATACGGTTCCGGAAGCTTCCTCAACTCCTCTTCGACGCGCCGTTTGACCTCGCCGTGGGCCGCGTTCTCAAACGGCGAATCGGCAGGATCGGCTAGCGCAGCCTCAATCGCCGTCTCCCATGGCCCACTTCCGTCCGATTGCGCCGGTTCGATAGAAGTTTCGTGCGCTTTGTGCCGGAACCACCAACGCTTCCGGTTCGCTGCCTCGTGCAGGGCAATTCGATAAATCCAGGTCTTCAGGCTCGACTCGCCGTGAAAGTGCTTCATCCCGCGGAACACCTTCAGGAAGACGTCTTGTGTTGTGTCGGCGGCGTCCGCCGGATCGGTGATGATGCGGTACACCAGTCCGTACACCGGCTGCTGAAACTCTCCAATCAGCCAGTTGTAGGCGTCCTCTGAACCGGCCTTCAGCTCAGCGACGATCGCCGCTTCTTCCTGCGACCGCACACCTATCGCACTCGCTAGATCACCCAAGGTGGTTGCCCCTAACACTTCAATAATGCCTCGATTATAGGATTTTTCCACCCCACTTGCAGATCAATTTTGCTGACTCAAACGCACCCCGATAGGCTATGACGGCCTAGGAGCGCTCATCCTAATAGACGCCGTTCGGCGGCGCCAGGTTCCCGGATGTAAGTGCTTTTTATCAGAACGACTTATCGGCGTGACACCGGGATTTGCAAGGATTCAAATGCCGCCCTGGGGCGGTTGGCGTGTTCTTTGGCTTGTCTTTTCCAGCCTCCCGCGCCACACTGACTGGCCTTTGCTGAACCGGTTGTGGACCGCGGCTTTTGCCGGGGGTTCGCCGCACGGATATCACCGTGGCGATTGGCCCCTTGCACCCAGGTCCAATCCAAGGCAATTTTTTTCAGGTACCCGAAGGCTCCGTCTTGTTCCACTCGGGCTGCGTTCTCATCTGCGAGACGAATAAATACAACCGCTAGGATATCAGACGTAACGGGTCTCTTTTCAATGACTTAAGGACTTGCTGACCCAGCGAGATGGCAGCAGAAGCTGCCGAGCAGAACCAGGTCCGCCAGCTCTGTTTCACGCCCTCTCCAGCCGCCTGTTCGCCAGCGGTGGCACTGCGCATGTCATAGCCGGCGTGAGCCGCACCCCGCTCAGTCGCCAGACGCAAAAATTTGCTTCGTCAACCCGGAGAATGTTCGTCATTTCGCCTGGCAGAGATTACCGGCAGAATGCCGTCAGGCAATCAGCCGAGCGCCGAAGCGGCAGATGAGATTAGTAGTTCCGGGCGGGAGTGACCGGGATTTAAGCGTTCGTTTGGAACGATGATGCATTTGTGAGCAGAACCTTCACGGCCGTCCGGCACGCTTGGCGCAACTCCTCAGTATGCGGCTGGGGAATGGCTTTTCGCACCAGCAGCATGCAAGTTCCGTGCAATGTTGCCCAGATGGCAAGCCCTAATTCGGTGTAATCCTCGGGCTGTCCACCCAAACGTTTGGCAAGCTGCTGCTCCAAGAAAGCGAAATTCGGTCGGCTCTCGCGGATCGGGCGGTCCGCCAACTTCGGAGGGGAAAGCCAAGGACCATGCGAGTAAAACAAGTCGTATTCGTGCGGCTCGCGCAGCGCCGATTCCACGTAAGCCTCGGCCATGCCTTCAATAGTCCCGGCTGCTTCAAAATGCTTCCGAATGCGTTCGGCAATTCGCCGCAACAGAGCACGCAAAATATCGTCCCGGTCTTTGAACCGCCGATACACCGCAGGAGTGTTGGTGCACGCCGCGCGGGCTACGGTGCGCATGGTGAGCGCCTTCTCGCCTCCGCGCTTCCACAACTTCTGCGCCGCATTCAGAATTCTCTCTTCCAGTTCGGGATCAGGTCGCCTGGGCATCAGGTTTCTGCTCCGTATTACTCTCGCGAAAGTCGGGATCATATCTACACCGTAGATGAAACGCCGTCAATCAAACCTTAGTGCTACCTTGCCGGCGCCTCGTCGGTAACCGTGAGCGGAGTTGGAGGGCGGTTTTTCCTACGGTAAGATCTTTACCGGGAGCCGAAAGGATCGTTGGCCACGCTCAGTTCGCCGCTGCCCTTCCTTCCACCGCCCCCGGCATGACCTCTTTCAGCGGGGCTTTCTTTTGCTCTTCCAGTTCGGGATGTGGCAGGGGCTTGCGCGGAAGCATCTGATCCCGCATCGCGGTGTTATATACAAAAATCGCCTCGACCGTGGCGGCCTGCGCCAGATCGTCCGGTTGCAAGCGTTCGTAAGTATCCATGTTCGAATGATGCGTACGTGAGCCATAATCCAGCATGTCCTGAATGAACTGGAATCCTGGAATGCCGACCGAATCAAACGCCTCGTGATCGGTACCGCCGGTATCCCGCATCGTGATCGTCGTGACGCCCAGGTCTTTCAGAGGAGCCATCCATTGCGCGAAGATCGGTCCCACGGCGGCATTCTGCTGCAAGTAAATGCCGCGAATTTTTCCCGTCCCATTGTCGAGGTTGAAATATCCCGAAATCTTCTGTTGATCCGGCTTCAATTCGACCGGTCCCCCGGGCTTGCGCAAGAAGTCGGGCAGAGCTAATTGATCGGGCGCAGTCGAGAGCGGCACATAGCCGAAGTGCTGCTTCACATAGCCGTACGATCCAAACTCACCCTCCTCTTCGCCGGTCCACAGGCCGATGCGGATGCTGCGCCGCGGCTGCACATGCAGCGCATTGAGGATACGCATCACTTCCATCGCAACCACAGTGCCGGCGCCGTTATCGGTCGCGCCGGTCGCCGAAGCCCATGAATCCAGGTGTCCGCCTACCATCACTACTTCATCTTCGAGCTTCGGATCAGTGCCTGGAATCTCGGCGATCGTGTCAAAGCCGTGTTCGTGATCTCCGCTAAACTCTGTTTCGACATCCATTTCGACCGTCACCGGTACATTCGCCTTCAGCAGACGATAAACGCGCCCATAGTTCTCGATCGCCGTCACGACTACCGGAAGCGGCTGGGCGTGTTCGCGCCGATAGATGAACCAGCCCAGTCCGGCGCCGCTGTCGTCAAAGATCGTCCCGCCGGAACCGCCGCCATTTCTGCCGTCGCGGCTGGGCATAACAACCGCCGCGGCATGTTCCTCGGCAAAAAACTTGCCTGCTTTCTCGCGGAATTGAAGTTGCTGAATAAATCGATCGATGAATTCCTCGTGCTCGCCTACACGCACCGGATACTCGCTGATCTCCTTGAGCCGCGCCTCATCATCGCGCTCAAACAGCGGCTTATCGACGGGCTTCACCTCACGCATGTCACCGAAGAAAACGATCTTGCCCGCCAGCTTTCCCTTGTACTGTTCGAGGTCTTTCTCACTCTTCGCATTCACCCATATGGCGCTGCCGCTCACCGGGCCGTGACTCGACGGCGACCACGGCACGGCCTGCGCGATAAACACCGCCATGTCCGGCGCCGACATGCGCACCCAGGTGTTGAGCTGCCGCCATCCCATGCCGAACTCACCCCAATCCTCAAGGTGAGCGTTGCTGCATCCCATCGCCGCCAGTTGTGCGCGCGTCCATTCGTTGGCGCGCTTCAGATTTGGCGATCCAGTAAGCCGCGGCCCGATGCCATCCATCAGCCCCGAGGCATATTCCATGATGTGGGAATGATTCAGGCCCTCGTCGCGAATCCGCTGATACGTCGTCAAATCGAGAGTTTCGGTGACCGGCTGTGGCAGCTCATAGGAGGGCTTGCTCGTTTCTTCCGGCTTCGCGTCTTTGGATTTCTTGTCCGCGGCAGTTGCGGTGAAGTTAACGAATAGCAGGGTTGCGACAATGGAGAGCAGCAACTTGGGGGATGACATTATTCTCCTCTTGGCAATGCTCTGAAATCGCAAAGCAGAGTAGCAGATAGCCTAGTCGTTGCCAAAGAACTTCCGCTCCGGCTCCTACGCCGAAGCCCCCCCCTTTACCAGCCGGCCGAGGGATCTCGCGCGCAGCGCAGCCCGCGGTTGCGGACGGTGGGTAAGTTGCCTTGCCATCGAGAGCATTCTTTTGCGCCGCGAAGGAAATGCGCCAGCCGCGCGATGTGGCGCGTCCTTTGTGCCCCGACACGGATCGGGGGTTTGCCTCGCTTCCTTATCACAACCGCGCGCAGTTGATGCCTCCGC
>JASHRE010000753.1 GCA_030037515.1 Candidatus Sulfotelmatobacter sp. | reverse complement strand
AAGAATTGCCGGTCTGAATGTCCTGCGTCTGGTGAACGAACCCACTGCGGCATCCCTCGCCTACGGCCTTGATAAGAAGGAGAACGGAATCGTCGCCGTCTATGATCTCGGTGGCGGCACTTTCGACGTTTCCATTCTTAAGCTGCACGACGGAATCTTCGAAGTCATCGCGACCAACGGCGACACGCACCTCGGCGGCGATGACATCGATAATCTGCTCATCACCATCGCGCTCGACGATATCCGCGGCGATCTCGGTCTTGACTTGCGCCGCAGTGCGGAAGCTGTGCAAGCGATTCGCAAGGCGGCAATTGACGCCAAGATCGCGCTTTCATCCGAACTGTCGGTCGAGCTCGATATCGAACTACCGCAGGGCAAGCGCTACCAGCGTGAAATCACCCGCGGACAGTTCGAGCAATTGATCCAGCCGATCATTGACCGTACGGTTTCTCCGTGCCGGCAAGCGTTAAAAGACGCGCGTCTCGGGCCTGAGCAGATCGAAGAAATCGTGTTGGTCGGCGGTTCCACCCGCATCCCGAAAGTTCGTGCGCTGGTGAAAGAGATGTTTCGCCGTGAGCCGCATATTGGCCTGAATCCCGACGAAGTTGTGGCGCTCGGAGCAGCCGTTCAGGCGAATATTCTCGGGGGAGGCTCGGAAGCCACGCAGAACATGCTGTTGCTTGACGTCACACCCCTTTCGCTTGGGATCGAAGTCGCAGGTGGAGTGACCGACAAGATCATCCTGCGCAACTCGACCATTCCCGCATCCGCCACGCAGTTCTACACAACACAGATTGATGGCCAGGCGAATGTGGCGATCCATGTGCTGCAGGGGGAGCGCGAACTGGCGAAAGACTGCCGCTCTTTGGCTCGCTTCGATCTCAAAGGGGTTCCGCCCATGGCCGCCGGCATCCCGAGAGTCGAAGTGAAATTCCTCATCGATGCCAATGGCATTCTGCATGTTTCCGCGCGCGAGCAGCGCAGCGGCAAAGAGGCTGAAATCCAGGTTCAGCCGAGCTACGGCTTGACTGATGAACAAGTCGAGAGCATGATTCTCGACTCATTCGACAACGCGGAAGAAGATTTCCGCCGACGCCAGTTGATCGAGGCTCGCAACGAGGCGGAAACGATTCTCGGGGCTCTCGAGAAAGGCAAAAAGAGCCCGGCTTGGGGACAGCTCACGAGCGACGAAAAGAAACAGATCGCGAAAATGGAAAATGCGTTGAATGCAGTCAAAGTTCAAGAAGATTATGCCGCGATTCGCCGGGCGATCGATGCATTGAACCATGGAACCACCCGGCTGGCCGAATTGATGATGGATAGCGCGGTATCGTCGGCGCTCAACGGCAAGAAGATGGACGAGACTGATCTGGGCGAGGGCCCACCCCCCCCTCACCCGATGGCGCCACCGGAATTCAGATAGATCTGTGCTCCTCCGTGTTCCCGTGGTTGCGCAATCTCCACAGAGCACGCGGGGGACACCGAGGAAGCCCGAGGAACAGAATGGCTGATGAAAAAGCGCAAGGAGCCGGAGCCGCTACCGTGGAAGCACCCGGCGAAAATACGGTTCAGGTGACCTTCTTGCCTGAAGGCAAGACGGTGACATTCGAGCACGGCAAGCTGCCGTACGAAGATCATGGCAAAGAAGGGTCGATTCTCGATGTGGCGCTGAACTTCGGAGTGCCACTCGACCATGCCTGCGGAGGAAATTGCGCCTGCACGACTTGCCACGTCTGGGTTAAAGAAGGCGCCGAGAATCTCTCCGAAATGGACGACGACGAAGCCGATCGCCTCGACATGGCCGCCGACCTGCAACTGAATTCGCGTCTTGGCTGCCAAGCACAGATCGTAAAACCCGGCAAGTTAGTCGTGGAAATTCCCGCCTGGAATCGAAATTACGTCTCGGAAGAACATCACTGAGCACTCAGCATTCAGCCCTGAGATTCTGAGAATGAGTTCAGGAATACCGAACTGGTGCTGAACGCTCATTGCCGCAAGGAGCAAGAACATGCCGAAATCACTAACCTGGGATGACGCGGAACAGATTGGCGTCGCGCTGTCGGAAACGCATCCTGAGCTCGATCCACTCACCGTTCGCTTCACAGACTTGCATCGTTATGTGACTGAGCTGCGCGATTTTGCCGGCGATCCCAAAGCTTCGAACGAGAGCAAGCTGGAAGCCATCCAGATGGCGTGGCACGAGGAATTTCAGGATCGCACGCAAGCGTGATGCAGTTTACGGAACCAGCCGTACCCGGGGTCTAGCGCGGCTGACTCGGACGTCAAAAACTTAACCCGGAACCTGGCGGAAAACTGCGACTTTACAATTTTGTGACAAATCGGGTGGAATCGTGGCTTATCGTTTTCCGCATTGGGGCCGTGGTTACCGGCCCAACTCTCTCTCTCGGCTCAAAAGCCAAAGGGCACTGAGCTGCCGTCAGTGCCCTCTTTTATACGGGGGGCTGGCTTTTGCGCGAATCATTCTTCCTCGATGACATTCGCCAGCGCAGTTATATGCCGCTTACGGGAGCCGGAAAATTGCGGAAAACTAGCCCACCGGCGCCGGAACCGCATCTTCCACATTCGCCTCGCGCAGAAACTTCGCCGCTTCTTCCGGAGGCGTCGGATTGATATAGAAGCCCGTCCCCCATTCGAATCCTGCCGTCTTGGTGAGCTTCGGCATGAACTCGATGTGCCAGTGATAATGATCATTGGTGGGGTCCTGCACCGGAGACGTGTGAATCACAAGATTGTACGGAGGATTGTCGAGTACACGATCGGCTCGGCCGAGGAGGTTTTTGATGGCCCGCGCCAGATTCTCGAACATGTGCGATGACGAATTCTCGAACGCCGATTCGTGCTGCTTGGGCAGAATCCAGGTTTCGAACGGGAAACGCGGGGCATACGGCGCCAGCGTCACGAAGTTTTCGTTTTCCGCAACCACACGCGTTCCGCTGTCCATTTCCTGACGAATAATGTCGCAGAAGACACAGCGTTCTTTGTAAAGGAAGTACTGCTTCGCGCCTTCCAGCTCCTGAACGACGTTGATGGGAAGAATCGGCAAAGCGATGAGCTGCGAATGAGCGTGCTCGAGTGACGCCCCAGCCGCTTCGCCGTGGTTCTTGAAAATCAGGATGTATTTGAACCGGCGATCTTTTTTCAGATCGAGAATCCGATCGCGAAACGTCCACAAAACATCTTCGATTCGCTTCGGCGGCAGAGTCGCCAGACTGGCCGTATGATCCGGCGTCTCAATAATAACTTCGTGGGCGCCGATTCCGTTCATGCGGTCGAACATGCCCTCGGCTTGACGGTTCAGATTGCCTTCGATCCCCAAGGCGGGAAATTTGTTGGGCACGACGCGGACAGTCCAGCCGGGAGTGTCGCGTCCGGCAGCCGGCCCTCCGTTCGGATTTGGACGATAGGCTTGAATCTCGGGGGGTGTCTTGCTCTCATTGCCATAACAAAAGGGGCAGAAGCCCCCCTTGATTTTCATATTTTCGCGTACAAAATCGGTTGGGCGCTTCGCTCGATCGGTGGAAATAATGACCCAGCGCCCCACAATCGGATCTTTTCTAAGTTCCGGCACAACTAAATCCTTTCCATTAAATTGCGCAAACTTAATATTTTACGCCGCCAGGAAGGCATTCTGAAACACTTCGATCTGTGGGCGGGGGAGCGTTACCGGCCTAGTATACGCTTACAATATGGAATCTCACTGGCACGATGGTGACAACTGGCGCAGATATTCCGGCGCCGCTTCAGCGGGCTTCCCGGCAGGCGTCGTACGAGTCTTAACTTCAATGAAGCAAAGGACATCGGCGTCCCACCCGATCAGGTCAATTTCACTTCCGGCATCGCGGTGACCGAAGAGTTGCGCCCCCCATCGCATAGCCAGGTCGCCGCAGATGAAAGTAAGCGTCTTCCT
>JASHRE010000752.1 GCA_030037515.1 Candidatus Sulfotelmatobacter sp. | reverse complement strand
TGAATCTGGAGCAGGCGATCGAATTCATTACTGATGACGAGTTTGTCGAGGTCACACCGAAATCACTGCGCCTGCGCAAGAAGGTACTGCAATCGAACAAGCGCAAGAAGAGCGCGATGGCCACGGTCGAAGAATCGTGAAGAAGCAAGCGACAAAAAGGCAGTCCTCACAAGAAACAGACACTCCCCGCGGGATTCCGGATGTTTCTTGTCCCTTGCAGTTGCGGAACGAGTTTCGCGGTAGCCGCAGACTACGATCGTCAGGGTACCGCCTGGAGCCGTTATCTGACCTGTCCCAGTTGCGGCAAGAAGCATGACCCGAAGAACCGGCTGCTGCAGATGGGGTTCCACCCCGAGGGGTATTGGAAGGTCGACGATTGCTAACGGCGCCAACGCCTCTATCCACACATGCTCCGTGCGGAGACCGCGGATTCTGCGCAAATTTAACAGCCATTCTTCCCAAACCTGCTATACTTCTGGCCGCATTTGACTGTTCGCCAGCTCCCGGCCGTTGATTTTCAGGAAGGCCCATTTCGCCCTGGCAAGTCCGCCGAACTGAGCTCGCACTTCGACAGCTCAATGCAGGGGCAGACGCGTGAAAAATATTTTCGTGGGGAATCTCAGCTTCAACACCAATGAAGATGAGTTACGGGTGGCGTTCGAAGCGTACGGGCAGGTGGATCGGGTGAGCATTCTGACCGACCGCGAAACAGGGCGTTCGCGCGGCTTCGGCTTCGTCGAGATGGCGAATAATGAAGACGGCGAAAAGGCGATCACGGCGTTGAACGGCTCGCAACTTGGCGGACGCACCATCAACGTCAACGAAGCCCGGCCCAAAGCCGAGCGGGCGGGGGGCGGGTTCAGAGACCGAGGAGACCGTGGAGATCGCGGAGATCGCGGTGCGCGCAGCCATCGCGACCGCTGGTGACCACTTCCGGTCTGGCGCCTAAAAGGGTTGGTCGCGCTGAAGCGGAGACGGTTTACCAACGGCTGCCGATCATTGCGCTGGTTTCCTCCACCTTGCGCTTCTGGTACGCTTCGGTGTCAGGGCCGGAAAAACCGCGCGCACCGAGTCCAGGAATTGCTTTGTGCGCGTGTAATCGGGCTCCTTTGTGGCGATCTCCGCTTGGGCGAAACTGATGCCGGCGCCAACGTCCGGGTCGCCGGTCAGCGGACTCAAGACTTTGGCGTCAATATTCGCCGGATATTGCGAAGCTTCCTCGAGTCTCCTCAAACCAATCAGGCAATCTGCCAGCGTGAGAGCGGTACCACCGGCCAGTCCCGACCGCGCCCCCAAAAGCCGCCGCGGCAGAGTCATATGCTTCGCGCCCATTGCCCTCCCCTTCCACAAAATGATTGGGGCGACATTGGGCGAGCGAAGCGTCCGACAGAGTTGCGATCGTATAAAACGCGAGCGGTCCCTGTTTTTTAAGCAACTGCTATTTTACAAACTGCGATTTTACAAACGGCCTTGTTCCCGCCAGCCGTCGCGTTCCTGGGGTTGGTGCAGTTTGCTTGTCAACCAGAGAACCGACGTTGCGCAGAGCGAAGGATCTGGCGGATCCGCGCGAAACATCGCGGGTTTCGCCATCGGATCGGCTATAACCCGAGAGCGCCTAAATTCAGCAAACCACCGACCGACCTAGCGGCAATTTTGAAGATCCAGAATTCGCGGTTAGAATGTCAAAGGATAAGGTTGCGCCCGTAGCTCAGTCTGGATAGAGCGATTGCCTCCGGAGCAATAGGTCGGGAGTTCGAATCTCTCCGGGCGCACCAGCTTTCCCAAAACTTCCGACATGTTTGAGATCCTTCGCCAGGGTTCAGGATTTTGGCTGGCTACTCCCGCTCGCCGCTGCGCGTCTGCCTCATGCCATACCGCCTCAAGCTCGAATCTCTCCGGGCCCACCAGACCCCCCGAACGTTCCGATCTGACGTGTTCCTTTGAGATTCTGAAAGCACTCGGCCATCCATGAGCTACGACGCGCTGCTGGTAGTTTCGTTCGGGGGCCCGGAGTCTCGCGAAGATGTAATTCCCTTCCTTGAGAACGTTCTGCGCGGCAGAAATGTTCCGCGCGAACGCATGTTGGCCGTCGCCGGGCACTACTACCATTTTGACGGCAAGAGTCCCATCAACCAGCAGACGCGTGATCTGATTTCCGCGATTCGCACGGAACTTGCACAACACGGCCCCAACCTGCCTGTGTACTGGGGAAATCGCAACTGGCATCCCATGCTCGCCGATACCCTGCACGAAATGCGGCGGGATGGGATTGATCGCGCATTGGCGTTCGTGACGTCGGCGTACAGTTCTTACTCCGCATGCCGCCAATACCGCGAAGACATTGCTCGAGCGCAGGCGGAAGTCGGACCGGGCGCACCGGAAATCGACAAACTGCGCGTGGTTTTCAATCATCCAGGATTCATCGAAGCGACCGAAGACCGCGTGCGCGAAGCTCTCGCCCGGGTCCCGGCGATTTCGAGTCAAAACGTCCAAATCGTCTACACCGCGCACAGCATTCCCGTGTCAATGGCGAACACCTGCGACTACGTGCGCCAACTGCAAGAAGTCCGCAAGCTGGTTGCAGAGCGAACCGGCATCGGCAACGATGCGCTGGTATATCAGAGCCGCAGCGGAGCGCCCGGGCAGCCTTGGCTCGAGCCCGACATTCTGGATCACCTGCGCCAGGTGAAAGCGCGGAATCTCGCCAGCGCGGTCGTGCTCGCTCCCATCAGCTTCATCTCCGATCACATGGAGGTTCTCTATGATCTGGATACAGAAGCTCGGCAGCTTTGTGAGTTGCTCTCGCTGCCCATGGTGCGGATGAAGACGGTCGGAGTGCACCCAAAATTCGTCGCCATGATTCGCGAGTTAATCCTTGAGCGAACCACTCCTGGAACAAAACGGCGAGCCTTGGGATCGCTTGGACCGCGAGAAGATGCTTGCGCGGAAACGTGTTGCCCGGCTCCGCAGAAGATGGGAAGGCTGAAAACGGCTCAGCGCTGAGGCGCAGGAATTTTGACCGGTTCGTAGTCGGTGGCCTTGGGATGGCCCTCGATCTGATGCATGGTATCGAGAATCGTCTTGATGACGGCTTCATTTCCCATGGCCGTGTTCAGCATGACGTGATAGAGCGAGCGCGTCGGCCAGTCGGCATTGAAATAGTGCTTGATAAAGGCGATGCGCTCGCGATCGACGGTATCGACAAGGTCATCGGCTTCGTGGGAGCTGCGGCTGTCGGCGATCACCCGCCGCACCTTTTCCGCGCGCGGCGCATAAAGAAAGACGTGAAAGGCATCGCGCTCCTCGCGCAGGAAGAACGGCGCGCCCCGTCCCACGACCACCGCATTTCCCTCTTTCGCGATGCGATCCATGATGTCCTGCATGAGGATCATCATGCGGTCGGTGTCGAAGATCTGACTTCCCAGCGCTGAGCTGCGTTCGTAGCTTCCGCGCCAAAAAGCCTTGGCCAAGCGATGCAGGCCGCTGTCCATCCGTTCATCGCAGCGCTTGACCGCGGCCGGAGCAACATTTGCAATGCGCGCTACTTCCTCGGTGAGCAACTTATCCCACAGCTTCCACCCAAGTCGATGGGCTAGTTCTCCGGCGATGGCGGCGGCGCCACATCCGAACTCACGCTCCATCGTGATGACGCGAAACATGCCTGTATTTAGTGTACTGCTATTCCGCTCGGCTTATGCTTCTTGATCAGAAACACCGTAGGAAGCATCAACAGAATCGCCCAACCCAGGTACCGGAAGCAATCAATATAAGCCAGCATTGTGGCCTGGCCAATCACCGACTGCTGGATCACGGCCCAGGGCATAACCGACGTCCCCGCCAGAGGCCCGCCCCGGTTTTGGATCATCTGCCCCAGAGCGTTCACCCGTGCCTGCAGCGCAGGATTGGTCGCGCTCAGATGGCTGGCAAGATAACTCTGATGCACTTGCGTCCGCCGATCCAGCAAAGTCGTCACCACTGAGATTCCGACACTGCCGCCGATGTTGCGGGCAAGGTTCATCAGGCCGGAAGCTGCATTGTTCTTGTCCCGCGGCAGAAACGCGTAGGCCGCCGTGTTGATGGGAACGAACAGGAATGCCATTCCCGCCGCCTGATACACGCGCGCCATGGTCACGGTATGGAAGTCGATCAGCAGATCGAAGTTGGTCATGTGAAACAACGAAAATGACAACATGGACAAGCCGAAAAACAGCAACCAGCGTGGCGAATAGCGTGACAGCAGAAATCCCACCAGCGGCAACAGCGCCATAATCACGAACCCTCCGGGCATCAGCGCCAGCCCAGCCTGCTCGGCCGTCCATCCCAGCAGGGTCTGCATGAACAGCGGAAGCAGGAGCGTGCTGCCGAGCAACGCGAACCCGAGCATGAACATCAACAGGTTCGAAACACCGAAGGTGCGGTCGCGAAACAGGTGAAGATCGACGATCGGATCCTTGTGACGCCACTCCCAGATGATCACAAAGATCAGCGACGCGGCGGCAATGATCGAGAACCAAGTGATAAAGTGCGAGGCAAACCAGTCATCCCGCTGTCCCTTGTCGAGCACGACCTGTAGCGTTCCCAGTCCCAGGGCGACAAAGCCCAGGCCAACGTAATCGATACGAGTTTCGCCGAGCTTGCGACGCCGCAGATAGGGCGGGTCTTCAATGAGCCGCGAGGTCAGCAGCAGTGAAACGATGCCCACCGGAATGTTGATGAAGAAAATCCAGCGCCAGGTGAAGTTGTCGGTGATCCAGCCGCCCAGTGTCGGGCCGATCGCCGGCGCTGTCACTACGGCCACCCCATAAATCGCAAACGCCATGCCGCGCTTCGCGGGAGGAAACGTATCGGCCAGGATGGCCTGCTCGCTCGGTTGCAGTCCACCACCGCCCGCCCCTTGAAGTACGCGGCACAAAATCAGAATCGACAGGTTTGGCGCAAGTCCGCACATGCAGGAACTGATGGTGAACAGCGTCACGCATCCCATGTAGAAATTCTTGCGACCGACAATGGACGAAAGCCAGCCGCTCAGTGGAAGAACAATGGCATTGGAAACGAGATAGGAGGTCAGAATCCAGGTACTCTCGTCGACTCCGGCCGAGAGCCCGCCGGCAATATGAGGCAGAGCGACGTTGGCGATAGACGTGTCCAGCACCTCCATGAACGTAGCCAACGTGACGGTCAGCGCGATGATCCATGGATTGACCGCGGGGCGCCACGCGTCTGCGCGATTCATGGCCGCTGTGGCAGCGGTCATTGTCGAGTCCAGACTTTTGGTTCGACCGACATCCCCGGCCGCAGTGCGTGATCTTTGTTCGCGCCCGGATCGAAGACGATCTTCACCGGGATGCGCTGCACCACCTTCACGTAATTGCCGGTCGCATTTTCCGGAGGGAGCAGGCTGAACCGCGCACCACTGGCGCCGGCAATGCTGTTCACCTTGCCGTTATAACTGCGGCCGTTGGCATCGACGTGGATCGTAACCGGCTGGCCAATTCGCATATCGGCCAGCTGGGTTTCTTTGAAGTTGGCGGTGACCCAGATGTCGTCGAGATCAATGACGTTGAGCATCTGTTGACCGGGAGAAACATTCTGTCCCACCTCGACGGTGCGATTGCTGATGATGCCATCGATGGGAGCGCGAACTTTCGTGTACTCCAGATCCAGCGCAGCCTGATCGAGCGCAGCTTTTTTGAGCTGTGCCGTGGCCAGGGCTTCGGCGGCGCGAGCCCGCGTCACTCGCATCTGGCGGGGAGCCGTCGCGGCATACCGATAATTGGCCTCCGCTTGCACCAATTTGCCTTCCGCTTGCGTCACCTGCTGCTGAGCGGCCTGCGCGCTGGCGCGTGCACCCGCCACTGTAGCGGCACTCGCTGCAGCAGCAGCATAAGCCTGATCGTATTGCTGTTGCGAAATCTCCTGCTTCTCCACCAATAACTTGTAACGCTGCAGGTCGTTCTGTGCTTTTGTGTTGTTTGCCTCGGCTTCCTGCAACTGAGCTTGGGCTGCCTGGTATTGCTGCTTCGCAGCCTGTATCCCGGCTCGGGCACTGTTTACGTCGGCCTGGGTTGAGGAGACCTGTGCACTCGTGTTCACCGACGTGATCGGGACGGTTACGCCCGCGGCTTCGGCGGCGGCCCGCGCGTTCTCAAAATCCGCCTCGGCCCGGTTGTAGGCCACCTGATAATCGGCCGGATCGATTTCCACCACGACCGTTCCCGCCGCTACATACTGATAATCGTCGACATCGAGTTTGAGAACGTGTCCGGAAATGCGCGCGCTGACCGAGTTGATGTGGCCGTCAACCTGAGCGTCGTCGGTCGACTCATAACTGGTCAGATAGCGGTACACAAAGAAACCAACCACCAGAAGAACAAGAATCGCGATGGCCAATCCGATGCGAAAACCCTTGCTTTGAGTCCGGGAAGGCCGCCGAAAATCTTCTTCCCCCGCGTGCACCTCCTTCGATGCAGGTTCAGAAGGAGCCACCCCGACATCGGGACTTTCCGTGCTTTGTGCCATAGATTTATTGCATGCCTTTCAGATAACGCTTCACTCCCTGCTCGGCGTCTCCAATGGAACGCGCCAGCTCCACCTTCGCAAGGTTATGAGCATATAAACTCTCGATGTAGGACTCGTGCGCACTGGCCAGAGACTCCTGCGCCTGGACGACTTCCAGATTGTCTGTGACGCCCGCGGCGAAGCGGTCCTGCGACTGGCTCAAGGTTTGCTCGGCAAGATCTACGGAGCTCTTTGCAACCTGCACTTGGTCGGCCGCCGCCTGCAAATCAAGCAGCGAAGTGCGAACCTCGTAATCAATTTGGCCGCGAAGGTTTCCCAGTTGCTGACGGGCCTGCTTTAGTTGCGCATTGGCTTCAAGTTCGTCGCCGTGTACGCGATTACCGGCAAATATCGGGATGGTGATGCCTCCCGTAACCTGCCATGTCGAATTCGCTTGAGCGGGATTCACCCCGATCACGCCGGCGTTGGCGCTAAGATCGAGGGAAGGATAGCGTCCGGCGGCAGCGGCTCGCGCCGAGTACTCCGCTGCCCGAACTTGCGCCATGGCCGCCTGATAGTCAGCTCGACTTGTGTAGGCACGTTGCAAATAGGTCTCAAGCGGAAGTGGGGTGAGCGCCTCATACGGAGCTTTCTCCGTCAGTACAAATTGTTGGCCCGGTGCGAGGCCGATCACTCGGGCTACCGTCAGCTGCTGCTTGGCCAGCTCGTTGCGGGCTACGATTAATTGCTGTTGCCGCACCTGTAGTTCCACTTGCGCTCGTAGTGTATCGATGGCCGGAGTAACGCCTGCTTTTTGCTGGTCGACGGCGCGGGTGTAGAGAGTTTCAGCCGTGGTGAGCTGCGCCTCGACGGTTTCCACACGAGCGGCGTCGGAAATGGCCTGTAAGTAGACGTTCCCGATCGCAAGAACCACCAATTCTCGTGCGTCTTTGTAGTTGAAATCCGCAACCTTGGCGTTCTCCGTCGCCGCCCGTTCCTGCTGCAGATATTTGAAGTTAAACAACGACTGGCTGAGAGAAGCGCGTAAATCGAAATAGTTGAACGCCGGAGTTACCGCCGGAAACCTCACGGTGCTGCCCGGGGAACCAAAGAAGGGCGCCAGTTTATTGAATCCGAGCGCCGCCAGGCTTTCGGTTTCCACATTCTCGATTGCGCTCGCGCTAACATTCGGCAAAAGATTGCTTAATTCGTGCCACCTTTGCGCGCGCGCCGATTCGGTCTGATCCTTGGAAAGCAGCAAGCCCAGGTTGTATCGCAGTCCCAGATCGATCGCCATCTTGAAGTCAATCTGGAGAATCTGGTTCGTCGCGTTTTCGGGCGGAGAGCTTCCCAGAAATGGACTCTGGCTGCCGGGGAGGGAGACCGTCGGCGTGGCCGAACTCGCACCCGTGGCCTGCCCGGTCAGGTTAGGAACACAAAATGCCACAACCGCTGCGCACAACAATCCCATTCCTGTGAATTTCAATGAGCCATACATGCGTGTTATGAAAAACGCCCGCACGAAATAGTACGAGCGACTGCGGGACGTCCTTTCCCCTATAGCATAACCGCTTGGATTTGATTCACTTGCGTCATTTTTTGATGCAGAAAACGATCCCGGTGCGAGGACTCGGGCGTCCACTTGCTTACCGAAGCTTTCAACCTGAGGTCCAACATCTTCAGTGCTTTGTCGGATTTTCAGCGCCTGAGTAATCTTTAATGCGAGGAACTGAGACCGTGCCGAAAGTGATAGCGTCCGCGGTCACCATACTAATGGCAGCCGCGGCTTTGGCAACAGCGCAGAACACTGCCCAAAGCACAACTGCCAGTAGAAGACTGATTCAGCGCGCAGCTCCACTGTGTCCGGAACTAGCCCGTAAGATGCAGATTCAGGGCACCGTGAAGCTGGAAGCTATCGTCAAGCCCAATGCATCGCTGAGAATTACCCGCGTTATGGGAGGAAACCGGCGCCGATGTTGTGGCCCGGTGGAAATCTGAAGCGGCCCCGAATGAGACGACCGAAGTCGTCCAGCCGGTGTTTGTCGAGCAATGAGACTGTCCCGAGCCACGAAGAATCAGGATAAAAAACCATGTCATCACAGCCGGGAAAAGCCCTGAAATCGCGTGCCGAGCGGCGGCGACGGCGCCATCCGCGTTATCGGGTGGAGTTCCCGGTGACCGTGATATTGCTGTCGGAAGGCGAGCACCGGAGCATTAGTGCTCATTGCCGCGACCTCTCGGTGGCTGGAATCGGCATGCTCGTCGCCGCCGAGCTCAATCTGGGCGAAGTGGCAGCCTTGAATTTCGCGCTTCCTGGCTCGCCACGGCAGTGGGAACTTCGCGCCGTGTTACGCCATCGCCGGGGATATCACTACGGCTTCGAGTTCCTCTCGATCCAGATGGAGGATGTGAGCTTCCTTACCGGCTATCTGCCCAATCTGGAGCGCGAAGACTCGGACTTCGGTCCGCTGCAAAAGCACGATTGAGAAGTGCCAAGACTTAAGTCGCCGAGCCCGTGACTTAGGTCATCTTGAACAACCATGACCTTCGGTCCAATCTAGCTCTTACAGTTCCACACAGGAAGAAAGTGCACTGCATGAGTACGGCCACTGGAACCGACTGGACGCGAATTCTCTCTGATCCTGACCTGGTACGGCAGATCGGAAAACTGTTGCAAACGTATCGCGAAGCACCCCCCGCCGAGCGCGAACAAGCTCTGCTCGCCGCGATGCGCGAGGTGAAAGCCAACGCTGCCGCCCAAGCTGGCGCGGCCTCGGCGACGGCGCAGCCCAATGCGGCGCTGGAACCGGTTCCGACTCCGACTTCCCAAACTCCTCCGTTCGAACCCGATCTGTTCAGCCCGAACTGGAGCACTGATCGCCGCCGCCATCCCCGCATCAAGTGTTTTGTTGCCGTGGAGATTCGCGTCGATGATGAAGCCACCCCTTTATGGGGGAATCTGGCCAACACCAGCGTTGGAGGATGCCTGGTCGAAACTGCGACCCCGGTCAAACCCGGCGCCCAGGTGGAGGTCGGTCTCTGGGTCGCCAACGGAAAACTCTGGGTCAAAGGCTTTGCCCTTAACGGCGTCGTGCAACGCAGCGGCCGCACGGCCGGCGTGCGCGTGCGTTTCGACACCATGACTCCCGCCGAGCGCGACAGCCTCCGCCAGTTCCTGAAATTCGTTCAGGATAGCACTCGGGCTTCGCAAAGCGAAAACAGCTATCTTCAGCTTCTCAAGTAGTTCAAAGACGGTCCTCGACGTTTTCACGGAATCGTAATCCGCGCGCTCCGAGAAAAATTGGTACACTTTTGCTAGAACGAATCCCTTTCTGCCGTCGGGGACTCTAACTGGCTGTAGCGCCATTCGGATTCGCAGTTTATCCACTTGAATACTAAGGAGCGGAGTCTCATGGTAGCCAGCGAACAGGTTTTAGCCACTGGTCAACAGCTAGATACACTTTGCATCAACACCATTCGAACCCTGGCTATCGATGCCGTCCAGAAGGCGAACTCGGGGCACCCCGGCGCCCCGATGGGTTTCGCGCCCGTCGCGTATTGCCTCTGGCAGGACTTTCTTAACTACGATCCGGCCGATCCAGCTTGGTTTAACCGCGACCGCTTCGTGCTTTCCAATGGCCATGCTTCCATGCTGCTATACGCCATGCTTCACTTGGCGGGAGTCCGGCAGATGAACGAAAAAGGCGAGGTCACCGAAGAACTCGCCGTTCCGATGGAGGAGATCAAGCGCTTCCGTCAACTGGGAAGCCGCACGCCGGGCCATCCCGAATCTCACCTGACCTCTGGAGTCGAAACCACCACGGGCCCGCTCGGACAAGGCGTGGGAAACAGCGTGGGCATGGCGATTGCATCGAAGTGGCTGGCCGCGAACTTCAACCGCCCGGGGTGCGAAATTTTCAACTACAACATCTATACGTTTTGCAGCGACGGCGATTTGATGGAAGGCATTGGCGGTGAAGCGGCATCGCTCGCCGGACACCTGAAGCTATCGAATCTGTGTTGGATCTACGACCACAACTCGGTCACGCTTGACGGTCCCGCGGACTGGTCATTCAGCGAAGATGTCGCCACGCGCTTCGTGGGATATCAGTGGAACGTTACCCGGGTCACCGACGCCAACGATTTGGAGATGCTGGCGCGGGCGTTCCGCGTATTCCTCGATACAGAAGATCGCCCCACCCTCATCATCGTCGACAGCCACATCGGCTACGGATCTCCGCATAAGCAGGACACCAATGCCGCCCACGGCGAACCGCTTGGCGAAGAGGAAGTGAAGCTGGTCAAGAAATTCTACGGCTGGCCGGAAGACGCGAAGTTCCTGGTGCCCGACGGCGTGCGCGAGCACTTCCGCGAAGGAATCGGCAACCGCGGACGCGAGCTACATGCGCAGTGGTCGAAAACATTTGCCGAATATTCTCAGAAATATCCCGAACTGGCCGAACGCCTGCATCACATGCAGCGCCGTGAATTGCCTTCCGGCTGGGACAAAAACCTGCCAACGTTTCCGGCCGATGCGAAGGGCATGGCTACGCGCGAGAGTGGCGGAAAAGTGCTGAACGCGCTGGCGCAAAACGTTCCCTGGCTGATCGGTGGGTCGGCCGATCTCGCGACCTCGAATAGAACAACTCTGAAATTCGAGGGTGCGGGCGATTTCAGCTCCGAGAACTATGCCGGACGCAACTTGCACTTCGGCGTGCGCGAGCACGTCATGGCCGCAAGCGTGAACGGCTTGACGGTATCCGACATTCGCGCCTTCGGAGCGACTTTCTTCAATTTCAGCGACTACATGCGTCCGAGCATCCGTCTGGCCGCGCTCATGGAAATCGCTTCGATTTTCGTTTTCACGCACGATTCCATCGGCCTTGGCGAGGATGGACCGACGCATCAGCCCATCGAGCAGTTGGCTTCACTGCGGGCGATGCCGAATCTGCTCGTTCTGCGCCCGGGCGACGCCAATGAGGTCACGGAAGCGTGGAAGATCATCGCGCAGTTGAAACGTTCTCCCGCCGCGCTGGTTCTGAGTCGGCAGAACATCCCCACGCTCGACCGTTCAAAATATGCGCCGGCTTCTGGCGTCGCCAAGGGGGCCTATGTCCTGGCGGATTCGGGCGGCAAACCGGATGTGGTGCTGATGGGCACGGGCAGCGAACTCTCGCTCTGTGTCGACGCGTACGAAAAATTGAAAGCCGAAGGCGTCAAGCCGCGCGTCGTCAGCATGCCGTGCTGGGAATTGTTCGAGCAACAGGATGCCGCTTACAAAGAGAGCGTTCTGCCGCGCGACGTAACTGCGCGTGTGTCGGTGGAAATGGCTTCGACCTTGGGCTGGGACCGCTACGTGGGCCCCAAGGGACGCATGCTCGGAATGCATCGCTTTGGAGCTTCTGCGCCACTCAAAGATTTACTCAAATACTTCGGCTTCACCGTCGATCGCGTGATCGCCGAAGCCCGCGCCGCGATGGGCGGGAAAGCTTGATAAATTCTGGAGAGCATTATGCAACCGACTGGAATTCTGGAAAATTCGAAAGCTACAAAGAATCCGCTGCAGGAACTGCTCAGCTATGGGCAGTCAATGTGGCTCGACTACATCCGCCGCGACCTGTTCACCACCGGAAGGCTGAAGCAGATGATCGACCACGATGGTCTGCGCGGCATGACCTCAAATCCGTCGATCTTCGAAAAAGCCATCGATGAAAGCTCGCTCTACGATGACGTTTTGAAATCGCTTGCCGCGCGCAAGGATCTCGACGCCACCGCCAAATTTGAGCAGATCGCCATTCGCGACATTCAGGCGGCGGCCGACATCCTGCGCGACGTCCATCAGCAATCGAATTTCCGCGACGGGTACGTCAGCCTGGAAGTCTCGCCCTATCTGGCGCGCAAAACGAAGGAAACGATCGACGAAGCGCGCCGGCTCTGGAAGACCGTGCGGCGCGAGAACGTGATGATCAAAGTTCCCGGCACGGCGGAGGGAATTCCGGCCATCCGGCAACTCATCGGAGAAGGCGTCAACATCAACGTGACTCTGCTGTTTTCGCAGGATGTCTATGAAACGGTTGCCCAGTCTTACGTCGCCGGCCTGCAAGATCTCGCGGCTCGCGGCGGAAATCTGAAAAAGATGGCGGGCGTGGCCAGCTTCTTCATCAGCCGCATCGATACGCTGGTCGATTCCCTCCTCGACAAGAAAATCTCGTCGGCCGCCGACGCCAGCCAGAAGGCTTTCCTTGAAAGTCTGCTTGGGAAGGTTGCCATCGCAAACGGCAAACTGGCGTATCAACGCTATCAGCGAATTTTCAGCGGTTCTTGCTGGGAAGCGCTGGCCGCCAAGGGAGCGCAGACGCAGCGCGTGCTGTGGGCGAGTACGAGCACGAAAAATCCAAGCTATCGCGATGTCGTCTACGTCGAGGAACTGATAGGCCGGGACACGGTGAACACCATGCCTCCAGCGACGATCGACGCGTTCCGCGATCATGGCCGCTTGCGCAACAGCCTCACGGAAGATATCCCGGGCGCAGAAAAAACGATGGCGGACCTGGCGCACGCCGGAATCTCGATCAAAGAAGTCACGGACAAGCTCACCGATGACGGTGTAAAACTGTTCGCCGATGCCTTCGACAAACTGTTGGCCGCGGTGGAAAAGAATACCCAATCGAAAAGCTAGTCGAAGCAAGGGTCGACTCGTGAACGCTCTCAAGGTTTCTCTGCCGAGCCGCTGGCGACTGCAGTCAAGACCAATGTCAAGGACTGGCAGTCAGGCGGCAAGATGCAACGCTTGTGGAGCCGCGACGCCACTCTGTGGACCGGCAGCGACGAGTCGCAATGGCTGGGCTGACTCGACATCACCGACGAACAAAGGCATTCACTACCTCGACGTCGGCACCAGCGGCGGCGTTTGGGGCCTGGAGCGCGGATATCGCACGATGATCGGGGGTCCAGAAGAAGCTGTTCAGCGCCTCGATCCCATCTTCAAAACGCCTCGCGCCCGGCAGAGGCGGGATCCCGCGCACGCCGGGACGCGAGAAACTCCCTGGTGCGGCCGAAGACGGCTACATCCACTGCGGACCTTCCGGCGCAAGCCATTTTTTGAAGATGGTGCACAACGGAATCGAGTACGGCATGGTGCAGGCCTACGCCGAAGGATTCGATATCTTCAAGAATGCGACCAGCAAGGAGTTGCCCGAAGACATACGTTTCGGTTTGAACTTGGCTGACATTGCCGAAGTCTGGCCGGGGCAGCGTGATCAGTTCCTGGCTGCTCGATCTGACGGCGATGGCGCTCGCGGAGAATCCGAGGCTGTCGGAATACGAAGACTACGTGCAGGATTCCGGCGAAGGTCGCTGGACCATCCAGGCCGCCATTGATGAAGCCGTGCCGGTGGATGTGCTCAGTGCCGCGTTGTTTGTTCGTTTCCGGCCACGTCAGAAACATGCATTTGCCGGAAAAGGGTTCTTTCGGCGATGGGGCAGAAATTCGGCGGGCACGTCGAGCCCGGATCAGCTACAGTGAAGAAAGCGCATAACGGACTTACCATTTCAGGCCTTGAGGTTGATGCATGGCGCAATTAGCGGAACGGCCCGCGGTAACAACTCCTCGCGTTGGCAGGCAGAGCGATCCGTGCGTGATGGTGATCTTCGGCGCGGCTGGCGATTTGACTGGACGCATGCTCATTCCGGCACTCTACAACCTCGCTCGTGCCGGGCTGCTCTCGCGGGAATTTGCCGTCGTCGGCGTCGCCCGGGCGCAGATGTCGGACGAGGAGTTCCGAAAAAGAGTCTATGACGACATCAAAGGGTACTGCGGGGAGTGTGTCGACAGCGACCTGTGGGAGTGGTTTGATCGCCGCTTCTACTACTACTCCGGCGACTTCAACGACAAGAATCTTTATCCGCAGCTGAAGGATTACCTGGCCAAAACCGACCAGGAGCACGGCACTCACGGGGACTTCTTCTACTATCTTGCCACCGCGCCCAGTTTTTTCGGACCGATCGTCGAGCATCTCGCGGCCAACGGACTGATGGAGCAGAGCAACAACCACTGGCGCCGCGTGGTCATCGAGAAGCCCTTCGGGCACGATCTTGATTCGGCCAAGAAACTCAACCAACAATTACTCAAGGTCGTCGACGAGACCCAGATCTATCGCATTGATCATTATCTCGGCAAAGAGACCGTGCAAAATATCTTGGCCTTCCGCTTCGCCAACGGAATCTTCGAGCCCGTGTGGAACCGCCGCTACATCGATCATGTACAAATTTCTGTGGCGGAAGTCGTCGGCGTCGAAGGGCGTGGAAGTTATTTCGACACGGCAGGTACGCTGCGCGACATGGTGCCCAACCACATCATGCAACTCATCTCGCTGACGGCGATGGAACCGCCGATTTCATTCGACGCCAATGCTGTGCGCGATGAGCAGGCAAAAATTCTGCACGCAATCCAGCCCATGAGCGACGAGGAGGTTCTAACCCGCTCGATTCGCGGGCAATATGGCGAGGGGGTCGTGGACGGCAGCCACGTGCCCGCGTATCGAACCGAGCCCGACGTTCCGCCTGACTCGCGAACGGAAACCTTCGTCGCGATGAAACTCTTGATCGACAATTGGCGTTGGGCCGACGTTCCGTTCTATCTGCGCACCGGCAAGCGAATGCCCGTGCGCAACACGCATATCGTGATACAGTTCCGACGGGCGCCATTCGTGTTGTTTCGCGACACGCCAGTTGAGCAACTCATGCCCAACCAACTGGTGCTGCACATTCAGCCGGAAGAAGGCATCTCGCTGCAATTCGCGGCCAAGGTTCCTGGCCCGGTTATGCGCCTGGGCACGGTCGATATGAATTTTGAGTATCAGCAATATTTCGGCAAGCAGCCCAGCACCGGATACGAGCGGCTTCTGCATGACTGCATGATCGGCGATCAGACCCTGTTTCAGCGCGCCGACATGGTGGAAGCAGGCTGGTCGGTCGTGAATCCGATTCTTGACGTTTGGAAGGCGCTGCCGCCGCGCAATTTCCCCAACTATGCCTCGGGCACGTGGGGACCGAAGGAGGCCGACGAACTGCTCGAACGCGACGGCCGCCGCTGGAGGAATTTCGAAAAATGATCCTGGCCGGCGATATTGGTGGCACCAATGCCAGGCTGGCTTACTTTCAACCCCAGAATGGTCATCTTCGCCTCGTTTCTGAGCGCGTTTTTCCCAGCCGCCAGCACAGTGAATTCGGCGAGATCGTCGTGAAGTTCCTCGACGATTCCGGCACTCGTCCGGAAGCTGCCTGCTTCGGCATCGCCGGCCCCGTTCGCAACGGGCGAGTCGAAACATCCAACCTGCCCTGGGTGATCGAGCAGTCGCTGCTGGCCAAACAGATCCATCTCCCCGCCACGCTTCTCATCAATGACCTGGAGGCGAGCGCCTGGGGCATCGGCGCACTCGGCGCCGCCGATCTTGTGCCTCTGAATGCGGTTGGCGGACCAGCGATTGGCAATCAGGGCGTGATCGCGCCCGGCACGGGACTGGGCGAAGCCGGCCTTTTCTGGGATGGCAAAGCGCATCATGTCTTCGCCTGCGAAGGTGGACACACCGATTTCTCACCGCAAAACGATCTACAAATCGAACTGTTGCGTTTTCTCAAGTCTCGCTACGGACATGTCAGCTATGAGCGCATCCTTTCCGGCCCAGGACTGGTGAACGTTTACGAATTTCTTCGCGACGCCGGCCCGGCCAAAGAATCGCCGGAAGTCGCGGCTCAGATGAAAGCGGGAGATCCCGCCGCCGCAATCTCGAACGCCGCGATGGACGGCTCGAGCGAGCTGGCGGAAAAAGCGCTCGACATCTGGATATCGGTGTATGGAGCGGAAGCATCCAATCTTGCTCTGAAAGTAATGGCGACCGGGGGCCTGTTTCTGGCGGGAGGCATTCCGCCGAAAATTCTGAGCAAATTAAAAGGCCCGCTCTTTATGGAATCCTTCTTGTACAAAGGACGGTTGCGTCCGCTGGTCGAAGCGATACCCGTGCAAGTCGTCACCAATGAAAAAGCCGGGCTGCTTGGAGCCGCGCGCTGTGCCGCCGTGCGAGCCTGTCAGCACTGACCGGTCTTGTATAGGAGATTGCGTTGAGTTCCTCGGTAGAAATCCGCACTCTGACCACCCCGCAGGAGCTGTTTGAAGCGGGCGCGGAACTAGTCGCGCACGCGGCCAAGGAAGCCGCGGAAGAACGCGGTCGCTTCACCATCGCCCTTTCCGGCGGTTCCACGCCGCGCAGTCTCTACAATTTGCTTGCCACCAACGCCCGCACTTCCCTTCCCTGGGATCGAATGTTTTTCTTCTTTGGCGATGAGCGTCACGTCCCGCCGACCGATAAAGACAGCAATTTCCGAATGGCCAATGAAGCCATGCTGTCGAAGGTCCCCATTCCCCAGGCAAACATTTTTCGGGTACCGGCGGAAAACCCCGATGCGGCCGCCGCGGCCGAAGCGTACGAGCAGAGCCTGCTCAAATTCTTCTCGCCGGAGCCGGGACAAGTTCCAGTTTTCGATGTCATCCTCCTCGGCCTCGGCCCCGACGGCCACACCGCTTCCTTGTTTCCTGGAACAGCAGCCCTGCAGGAAAAATCCAGGCTGGTGGTGGCCAACTGGGTGGAAAAGTTCAACACGCACCGCATCACATTTACCTTGCCGGTTCTCAACGCCGCGCGTTGCGTCGCTTTTCTGGTAAGCGGGACCGACAAAGCTCCGGCCCTCGAAGCTGTCTTACAGAGCAATGCCTCGGCGGAGCAATATCCGGCGAAGCTGGTGCATCCCGCGAACGGCAAGCTGATCTGGTTGGTCGATCGCGCTGCGGCGAGCGGATTGGCCGCCGCTTGATACACTCATACCCGTTGCCCGATCTCACGCCTGCTGTGGCTCTTTGCGATGAGCAAAATTGCACTCGGTCGTCACGTCTACGGATTGGCCGCCATCATGTTCGGCTGCATCGCCTTCGTCTGGCATGGCTTTAACGCGCCGTGGCAGCAGATTCAGGCCCTCGGGAGTTTTCCCCATCCCGAAGTTCTCGTCTACCTCGCAGCCCTACTCGAACTGTTCGGTGGGATCGCGATTCAGTGGCGCAAGACGGCCCGGGTTGGGGCGTTGGCGCTGGCCGTCAACTTTTTTGCCTTCGCGCTGCTGTGGGTACCGCGCATAGCGGCCGAACCTCTGGTCTACGATCGCTGGGGCAACTTTTTCGAGCAGTTTTCCATCGTTTCCGGTGCGCTCATCGTGTATGCCTCGTTAGGTCGTTCACCACGGCTGGCGCGGACGGGATACATATTTTTCGGAATTTGCGTGATTTCCTTCACGCTCGAACAACTGTTCTATATTCGCGGCACCGCAGAGTTTGTTCCCAAATGGATTCCGCCCGGACAGATGTTCTGGGCCATCGTGACCACGATCGCGTTGGCACTCGCGGCCATCGCACTGCTCTCAGGGCGTTGGGCGCTGCTCGCTTCGCGATTACTCACCGCTATGATCGTTGCATTCGGATTGCTGATCTGGCTGCCCGCGCCTTTCGCCGATCCCCGCAAGCTAATCAATTGGGCCGGCAACGCGCAGAACCTCGCGATCGCGGGCGCATCCTGGATAGTCATGGACTATCTCAGCGAGCAGCGGCGTGGGTCTTCGGCATCCAGTTCGATCACGCGCACTGAATCCACGGAAGTCGCTGGCTGAGTTCGCCAGCGGTCAGTTTATGCCGGACGCGACGACAAATCGCGCGTCATGGCGCCATCGATCATCCGCCAAATGCCCAGAGGATTCGCGTCTTTCAAAGCATCCGGCAGAGCGCGGTCGGGAAATCCCTGGTAACAGACGAGTCGCGTGAAGCGGAAGATCGCCTGCGTGCCGACCGAAGTGGATCGTCCATCAGAAGTGGAAGGATATGGACCTCCATGGACCATCGCGTGGGTCACTTCAACGCCGGTCGGGAAACCATTGAACACCAGCCGCCCGACCTTCGTTTCCAGAATGGCGATCAGATCTGCGAATTCACGTAGATCCTCGTCGGTCCCGTGAATGGTTGCGGTGAGATGGCCTTCGAGCGAACGTGCAATGGCCAATATCTGATCGCGGTTTGCGTGGCGCACGAGCAGCGTCGTCGGGCCGAAGATTTCAGACTCCAAACCTGAACCTAAAAACGATTGGGCATCGCTGGCAAACAAAGCCGCGTTGGCGGCGAACCCCTCCGAAGAAGTCGCACGCGACTCGGCAACCGTGTCAACTCCGTCGAGTGCTCTTCGTCCGCCAATGGCCGAGGCATAAGAAGAATGAATGGCATGGGTCAGCAGATGAAAGGGCCTCGATCCCTCAACCAGTTCGTGCAACTTACGCTCGAACGCCCCAGCGTCCGCCCCTTCGGGCAGGAAGACCAGCCCCGGCTTGGTGCAGAACTGACCGGCGCCCAACGTAAACGAAGCGTGCAGCCCCGCGGCGATATCCTCACCGCGCTCGCGCAACGCGCCGGACAGCAGGAATACGGGATTGGTGCTGCTCATCTCGGCGTAAAACGGAATCGGTTCGGGACGCCTCGCAGCAACATCCATCAAAATTCTTCCGGCCGTGCGCGACCCGGTGAAACCTCCCCCGCGCACCAATGGGTGCTTCATCAGCGCAATCCCGACTTGTGAACCGCTGCCGAATAAGACCGAGAACACGCCCCCCGGCAATCCGCACTCGCGAACAGCTTCCTGCACCGCACGCCCGACCAGTTCGCTGGTCCCGGGATGAGCCGCGTGCGCCTTCACAATAACCGTATTTCCACCTGCCAATGCAGAAGCCGTATCTCCACCGGCGACCGAGAACGCCAGCGGAAAATTGCTCGCACCAAACACCACGACCGGTCCCAAGGGAAGCAGCATGGAGCGAATATCAGGTTTCGGCAGAGGCTTGCGATCTGGATCGGCCCGATCAATGCGCGCATTGACCCACGAGCCTTCTTCCGCGAGCTGCGCAAAGAGCCGCAATTGATGGCACGTGCGCGCCGTCTCCGATTGCAGACGGGCCGCCGGCAGGGCCGTTTCCTGTCCCGCTCGTTCGACGATCTCGCCAGCGATCGATTCAATTTTCGCTGCGATCATGCGCAGGAACGCTCCGCGTTCCCGGCCGGAAGTCTGCCGGTAGGTTTCGAACGCTTGCGCCGCCAGTTGTGCCGCCAGTTCAACCTCCTGTTCAGTCGCTGGAATGAAGCCTGGCTGCAATTGCTGTCCAGTGGCCGGATTCGTCGCGTAAAGCGGCTTTAGCGATCCCTGGCCTTCATGGAAGCCGATCAGCGATCGGCCGGCGAGTTTTGTCATCGAGGCCAACATATGGAAATTCCTATCCGTCCTTACTTTCGATTCTGCAACGTAGACCCGCCGGCCAATTGCGGCCGCGATCGCAGCGAATCGTGAATCGTCTTCCTGGTCTGCTCCAGTTCTTTGCCAGTCAACTCCAGACGTGGCGGACGCACGCGCGCATTGCCCATGCCAACTTCCACCTGCAGCAATTTGATGAGCTGGACAAACTTTGGAACCGTGTCCATGCGCAACAATGGAAGAAACCATCGATATAAGTCAAACGCCTTGTTGCTGTCGCCTTCCACCCCGCAATTGAAAAGCTCCACTGATTCCCGCGGCAGAGCGTTGGCCAATCCGGCAATCCATCCTGTGGCCCCCACTCCGATCGCCTCCAGCACGGCATCGTCGACACCAACCGAAATCTCCAGCCGGCGATCGAGCAGCGCCCGGATCGCCGAAACCCGCCTCGCATCCGTGCTCGACTCTTTTACGGCCTCGAAATTTTCATGTTCGGCGGCCAGTTCTTCGATGTGCTCGGGAAGGAAATCGGTTCCATACGCCACCGGATTGTTGTAGAGCATGCAGGAAAGCGGCGTGGCCTCAAACACCGCAGCCACGTGCGTTTTCATCTCGCGCCAGTCGCCCAGGTACACATAGGGGGGCAGAACCATTAGGCCATCGCAACCCAAGTCTGTTGCGGCTTTCGCCATAGCCACGGCTTCCGACGTGGTCAGCGCTGAGATAGAGGCAACGACTGGACCGCGCCCACTGATCGCTTGGACGACGGTTCGCACGATCTGCTGTTTCTCTTCGAGCGCAAGCGTGGATCCTTCACCCAGAGAACCCAGCGTGACCACGCCCCTGCAACCGTTATCGAGCAGCCAGCGGCAATGTTCCGCCAGAAAGCCATGGTCCACACTATGATCCGCATTGAAGCCGGTTGTGATTGCGGGCATTACGCCCTTCCAGTTCATCCCAGACCTCCTTTGACTGCTGCCCACGCCCACAGCCGGGGGGTTCCTGCTTCCAGCACCTTGGCCCGCTGTCGCCGGTCTTACCTGGTGTCCGCAGGCGTCCGGTGGCTGTGCGCTTGAAGGTTGCTGAGTTCGTTTTCCCTTCAACTTCTTGCGATGGACGAACTTTAACCCAACCCAGTTTGGCCATCAATCAAATAGACAGATCGCATCCAAATACAGTGCCGAGATCACTTTTCAGCTGGCTTTAGCACAGTAAGCTGTGCACATTCCTACAGCCGTCGGATTATTATCCAGATTATAGGAATATAATGCCAGGCGTTTCTCGTTCTCGCTTACATCCCCATGCCCAAAGGCCGGGGCTTCACGCTCGATCTGGTAACGACAACCGGCTCGGGTGCTTTCGCGGTCGCCGCGCCAAGGCTCTTTAACCGGGATGGGAAAATGGGCGGGCGCACCGATTCCGGACTCCACTGAAATAGAAACTCCGTGACGGGCCCGCAGATTCTGCCCTGGCAAGGTCCCATGCCGCAGCGGGTGTGCAATTTGGCCGACCGCCACGACGTGTGCTCCTCTACACGCGCATACGAAACATCCTCGCAGCGGCAAATCAGCGTCTGCGGCGAAGCCAGACTTCGAAGCTCTGATCTCAGAGCGAAAGCGCGATCCAGCGCTCCCGCGAAATTCCTCAGCTTGGCCCGCTTTTTGAAGAGCCTTTGAGCTTGCGACTTCGCGCCGGCCCCGGCCAGTCCGGCAATTTCTCCTTCAACCAGCGACACCTCCACGCCTCCAATTCCGGTCGGTTCGCCGGCGCAGAAGATTCCCGGCAAGCTGGTCTGCTGGAATTCGTCTACATTCACATAGCCGCCACGAATCTCGCAGCCCAGCAAAGACGGCAATTCAATATTCGCCACGAGGTGAAAACCGCAGGCCAGATAATCACAGGGGATGGTCTCCAGACTCCCCCCGCGCGAAATCGTGACGCTCTCGATCGCGCCTTGCCCCTGCGCCGCAACCGGCCAGCTATTGGCGACAAACGGCGTTCCGGCCATCTCTTTTTTGAGTCGGAACGTTTGTGCGATTTTTGCAGGCCACTTCACGAGTGAACCCGCAAAGCGCAGCAAAGCGCTCCAAGGTGCCTGCTCACAGACAATCGGAATCGCCGCTCCCTGTTGCCGCAGATACGCGGCGACCGCCAGCAGCAACGGTCCAGTCCCGGCGACGACGACGCTCTTACCGGCAATCGGCAGACCCGATTTCACCATCGCCTGCAATCCGCCGGCGCCCATTACATTCGGCAACGTCCATCCAGGAAACGGCAGGAATCGCTCCCGCGCTCCGGTAGCGAGAATCAGATTCTTGTACCGTAGTGCAATCAGATCGTCGCTTCCCTCCGCCCAAAGAACCCCTGGCTCAGACTGATGAAAAACTCGTTTCCCGCAGAGCGTCGTCACGCTCGCAGCACCGAACAGACTTTGCCATTTTGCCGCTTCTTTATCGTGCGAGTCGGACGACACTGCTGCGCGCCAGATCTGTCCACCGAGCCTCGCATTGTCATCCACAATCCCGACATTCATGCCGCACTCGGCCGCGCGCATCGCAGCGGCCATGCCCGCCGGACCGCCCCCGACCACCAGCACGTCAAAGGGAGATGTGCAATCCTTATTCATCCGTCTTCACGTCCATGCCCGGCTCACATAAGATCTGGCAGCTTCGGCAATGCGATCTCCCATCGATCCTCACTCGACATTCAAAGCAGATACCCATGCCACACAAAGGTCCGCGTGGAGAGCCACTGACCGACACTCGGCACGGCTGTCCCGCCATTGCCACAGCCGCAGCGACGGTCGCACCCTGCGGCACCGAAACCTCGGCGCCATTCACCGTCAACGTAACCGCGCTAGGCATGGGCATATTCTTGCGCCGCGCGAGACGGCAAGTACGGCTCAAACGGGATCTCCGGTTTCGTGCCCGTGATCTGATCTAGGAGCACCGACGCGGTTCCCAGCGATGTCGTAATTCCCAGACCTTCATGCCCGGTTGCAAGAAATAACGTCCGATCTCCCGGCCACGGCCCGATCAGCGGCAGCTTGTCAGGCGTGGCGGCGCGGAAACCGGTCCACACGCGAATCGCCGACATCGCGCCGAGCCCTGGCATGTATTCCTGCGCCCGCTGCAACATGCGTGCCAGAATTTCCTGATCGACTGCCTTGTGCTCCGCTCCATACTGCCGCGACGAACCGATCAGCACCTGTCCCGTCCGCCGCGGCTGCACATTGAACGCCACCGAGTTGCTCGTGTGCGAATGCGCACTCTTCAGGTAACCGAGTTCCACCAATTGATGATGCACAAATCCCGGATAACGGTCGGTAATCACCAGGTGCCCCTTGCGTTTTCTGACTTCAATACCGGCCGTCAACCCCGGCGAGCACGATCCCGACGCGTTCACAATGATCTGGCCGGAGATCTCCACTCCATTCCCCAGTTGCACCATTCCCCCACCGGCTTTCACCACGGGCGCACCCACACGAATCTTCGCCCCCTGCTTCTGTGCCTGCTCGATGAGAAACCGCCCCGCACACGGCGGATAAAGAACTCCATCTTCAGGAACCAAAAGACCTCCGGCCAAACCACTCCGCAGATTCGGTTCCAGATCTTTGAGCTGGCTTGGGTCAAGCACTTCGGCGGGAACTCCGCGATCGCGATAGTAGCGCTGCTTGCGCAAAACCTCCGCCATCTCTTCCTCATCGGCCGCAACCCAGATCGTTCCGCACTGTTCATACTCGACATCGTCGGGGAGCTGCGGTCTCAGTTTCTGCCATAGGCGCTGCGAATATCGTGTAAGGGCAAACTGCGCTTCCGAATCGTCCATCACCACGATGTGACCCATGCCCGCGGCCGTCGCTCCCCCGCCGACCATCTCGCGATCCACAACCACGACGCGCAGGCCGCGTTCCGCAAAGGCCAGGGCGCAGGCCGCGCCCACAATGCCGGCCCCGACGATCACGACGTCATATGCGAATTGGTTCATGCTCTATCGAACGCTCGCTTCGCGCGCGGGGGCGATTGCGTCCGCCGCTACATGGACCTGATTCCCATGCACAACGGATCGCGCGGGTCGAGCACCAGTTCCGCCTCTGCATTCACGAAGGCTCGCCCTTTGATGCTGGGATATACCTTCCCGTCCCGTACTTGGATGCTGGCCTCGAACACGCTGCCCACAATGCTTTCCTGCCGCCAGACTTGGCCCTGCTGAATTTTCCCGTCAGCGTAAAGACAAGCCAGCTTGGCGCTCGTCCCCGTTCCGCACGGCGAACGATCGTAGGCGTTTCCTGGACAGAGCACGAAATTTCGGCTGTCGACACCCGAAATTTTTGCAGGGGCAAACAGCTCGATATGGTCGATTTCCTTTCCTTCATCTCCGCTGATGCCGCTGGCACGAAGTGCTCCTTTGATCGCGCTGGTAAACGCAGTCAGGCGATCCACGTTTGGAAGAGTCAGTTCCTGGGAATGTTCCCGCACTAGGAAAAACCAGTTGCCGCCCCACGCGACATCGCCTGAGACGGTTCCATACCCAGGCACCTGCACGCCGACGTTGGCCGCCTTGCGGTAACTGGCAACGTTGTAAACCGTCACTTCCCCGGTATCGTACAGAAACGCGGTCACGGTTCCCACCGGCGTCTCAACCTTGTGTTCGCCGGGCTGAATCTGCATCATGTAGGCCAGCGTGGCAATAAGGCCGATCGTCCCGTGCCCGCACATTCCCAGGTAGCCGACGTTGTTGAAAAAAATCACACCCGCCGAGCACGATTCATCCACCGGCTCGCACAACAGCGCTCCCACCATGACATCGGATCCTCTCGGCTCATTCACTACGGCCGATCGAAAGTCATCGTGCCGGGCGCGAAAGAGTTTGAGCCTCTCCGACAGCGGACCAGTGCCTAGGTCTGGACCGCCATTGATGACCAGCCGCGTAGGCTCGCCGCCGGTATGCGAATCGATCACTCGAACGGTACGGTAAGTTCCGCGAAAGATTGACTTTGGCAGATCTTCCGAGGATATCCCCGACCCTG
>JASHRE010000751.1 GCA_030037515.1 Candidatus Sulfotelmatobacter sp. | reverse complement strand
GGATATTGACGATTAGACGCAAACTTTTGTGGTTCGTCGCAATCTATACATTGTCTGTGGCTTCTATGGCCCTTCTCGCACTCCTAACCCGCATTTTACTGCGGTGGACAATTTGAGACGGGCGGCGAGATGGCGCGTCGCGTTGGGCGATTTTCCGGGACTGGAAAGAAACGTCACGGTGGAGGCTACGGTATCGGCCTTGCCTATGCTCGGGAAATGATCCATGCAGTTTGATCGAGTACCTCAATGAGCAGTCAACCAACGACATTGGCTATCGGACCTGAAACGGCGCTGGGCTTGCGTAGCAGGTTCCGGGCAGCCTTCCTCTCCGTCGCGCCCGCGATGTTTCTGGGAAGCATTGACCAAACAATCATCGCGGCGGCTCTGCCTGTTATTGCCCGCTCTTTTGGAGGACTTGGTCCAACGACGTGGGTGGTCACAGGTTATTTGTTGGCGGCAACCGTATCTGCTCTTATCTCCGGCAGCCTGGGCGACGCGTTTGGCAGGCGGCGAATATTGTTATGGTCACTCGGCCTGTTTCTGATCGGCTCGTTAGTCTGCGCCATGGCAACTTCGATAACAATTCTTGTCGTCGGGCGCTGTCTGCAGGGATCCGGAGGAGGCGGCCTCATGACCCTCGCCCAGGCACTAATTGGCGAAGTTGTCTCCCCCAAAGAGCGTGGCAGTTTTCAAGGATGGTTTGGCGCTGTCTTTGCTCTGGCAAGTACTATCGGTCCAGCCGCTGGCGGAGTCATGACGGAGTATATCGGCTGGCGTTCGATCTTCTGGATAAACCTGCCCTTGAGCGCTCTGGCTGCGGCGGCCACATTTCGTCTTCGACCTGAGAGCGGCACTGGGAAATACCACACTGACGGCCCCGGCATACTATTGTTCACAGCCGCAACGGTCACCCTCCTACTTGGTCTTACCTTTGGTGGGCATGCACTTGCCTGGAATTCGGCCAGTTTGATGCTGCTGCTCATCTTCTCGGTTCTGTGTTTCCTATTCTTCTGCCACGTAGAACGTCGCAGCCACGACCCTCTGTTACCACCACATTTAATGGAAAAGCCGGTCGTTTGGCGATCGGCGCTGACCGTCCTCCTCTTTGCAGCGGTGCTGTTCGGACTCATTGTGCAGTTGCCGCTTTTCCTGCAAGTGGAGTTTGGGATCAGCACAACTGCCTCCGGACTCTTGCTGATCCCCCTCACGATCGCTCAAGTTGTAGTTTCGACAGGCACGGGTTTAAGAATTTCCTCGACAGGAAAGCCAAGGAATCTCATGCTCCTCGGGTTGGTCATGGTAAGTGTTTTGCTGTTTGCTCTCGTGCCGACACTCCATCATGGTCCCTTTCTTGTGGCTCTTCTGACATTACTTATAGGCGCTGGGCTAGGCTCAACCATGCCGGCGGCTCAGACCATGGTTCAATGGGCTGCCGGAGATCAGCAATTGGGTGAGGCCACGGGCGTTATGTCCTTTTCTCGAAGCGTAGGCGGCGTTCTCGGCACCGCTGTCACTTCTGCGGTGCTTCTCGCAGCAGAGTCGTCCCAGACTGGAAGTTCACCCTCTTTGCATTCGCCTGGATTTGGATGGATGTTTCTCGCCTTGGGGATTTTGGCTTCTGCAGCAACTCTGACAGCAGCGACCTTACCCAATGTCGATTTAGCCAAGAGGGCGCCCTAAGGTGGCTTCGACCAAGTTACCAGGAAGTGGAAATCAAAAAGTGAGAAAAAGCGATGGCAAGTCTTCTGCGGTATCGGTGCTGCTCGCGGCGCGCAGCGGCGATCGGAAGGACCGCTCTGCGTGTGCTACGATCTCGGATACCCCCACCGTTGAACGGTGCGGAACGACTAGTGGCGAAGGTTTGAGCGATGTTGAAACGGTGCACCTCGAAAAACAGACAGGGTAAGTCCTGTGGCGCATGGCCATCAGGGGCGCGAGGAAGTGTGCCTTGCATGCCGATCCCGAACGAGCCGCTCAATTGGGCTCAAAACACGGGAGGCTCAAAGCCCGTTCTGGACTAGACGCTGTCGAACTTGAGTACAAGCCTCTGAAAAACCCACAGGCAGTAAGCGAACTTCTCGAAGAAACGATCAATCGAGTTCGCCAGGGCTCACTGGACCTCCGCACTGCGAATACGATTGGATTCCTTGCCGGGATTTCTTTGAGGTCGCTCGCGCAGCAGTCTAAAACACCAGGAAGCAAAAAGGATACGAAGCGCCCGGGTATATATAGAGCATTCTTTGACGGCCAGAAACAAAAAGTCCGCGAGTTATACCCGGTCCGAAAGAATGGGTCCGAAAGAATGACGCAGAAGTGTCGAAAGACCTTTTCCCACCTCCGGGAGAGTCGATCGACGAACCTCAAACGACGCCTGTTGAGGCTGCGCCCATCAAAGAGATCGTGGTGGGGTGATCAACCTTGCTCCCGATGTTGAGAAACGTCAGACAACGCGTGGAACCGAGATCGTCGGGGCTCAGAAGTGAACCTGACGAAGGGCAAAGGAACTCCGGACTGGCTGGTACAGTGGTGTGTTAACCAGTAAAGTCGACGGCCACGGAAAGACCAGGACTCTATGACTCAGAAGAACAAGCAGATAGAGAATCAAGTGGCGCTTTTCTAGCGTATGGCAAGAGTTTTTATTACCGGTTCCGCAGATGGTCTCGGGCGAATGGCCGCGCACCTTCTGGTTGAGCAGGGACACACTCCCGTTCTGCACGCACGCAACGAACAGCGCGGGCGCGAAGCGATGACCGCTGTTCCCGGAGCGGAAACGGTTGTGATCGGAGACCTCTCAAGCGTCGCACAAATGAAAGAAGTCGCCGGGAAAGTGAATGCACTCGGCCACTTCGATGCCATCATTCACAATGCCGGCGTGGGCTATCAAAGTCCGAGACGAGTTGCCACCGAAGACGGCCTGCCGCTGGAATTTGCTGTGAATACGCTGGCTCCTTACGTTTTGACAGCTCTCATCCAAAGGCCTAAGCGGCTGGTGTTTTTGAGTTCAGGCCTTCACCAGAATGGTGACCCGAGCCTCAAAGATCTCGCGTGGGAGAAGCGTCAGTGGCGAGGAACACAGGCCTATTCCGACACGAAGCTTCACGATATTATGCTTGCCTTCGCAATCGCGCACCGGTGGCCGGATACGTTCTCGAATGCGCTGGAGCCGGGCTGGGTGGCTACGAAGATGGGCGGCGCCCACGCGCCCGACGACTTAGATGAGGGACATCGCACACAAGTGTGGCTCGCGGTTAGCTCTGACCCCGCGGCTGAGGTGACGGGGCAGTATTTTTATCACAGAAAGTTGCGAGAGCCGAATCCCGCGGCGCGAGATACGAGCAAGCAGGACCAACTCATTGCCGCCTGCGCGGATTTCTCTGGTGTGAAACTTCCTTAGCATAGCCAGATTTGCGAACGACTAAGTGACATGCTCGTCGCTGTCTTCGTCTTCTAGATGTCCCTGGGGAACATCGTCTTCGGGAACCGAGTCGTATCCTACGAGGTCGGAGATATAGCTGAGAGGCAGCACGTGCGGTCTCGAAGTAGCCCGAACGTCGCAGCGGGCCCGCACCCGAGGCTGAGCGTGAAAAGGGGGATGAATGTCGCAAGTATGGTTAGTCACAGGTAGTTCTCGCGGTCTGGGTCGCGCAATTGTCGAAGCGGGCCTTTCGGCGGGCAATAAAGTGTTGGCGACAGCTCGGGACGTTGAGTCACTGCGTGAGCTATCGGAGCGCTACGGTGACCAGATTAGACTCTTCGCGTTGGATGTGACGGACGAGCCGTCGGCAGCCAGTGCTGTAAAGACAGCAATCGAGGTGTTTGGCTCGCTGGACGTTGTTATCAACAACGCAGGATATGGCAATCTCTCGTCCGTCGAAGATACGCCGATGTCGGATTTCCGCGCACAGATCGAAACGAATCTCTTCGGGACAATCATCGTGACGAAGGCAGCTCTCCCATACTTTCGCGAAAGGAAGGCGGGCCATTTCATTCAGTTTTCCTCGATGGGCGGAAGGATCGGACCTCCAGGGCGCGGGCCTTATTCGGCGGCGAAATGGGGCGTCGAAGGTTTCTCCGAAGTCTTGTCGCGCGAAGTGGCACCGCTAGACATCAAGGTCACGATCATCGAGCCGGGTGGCTTCCGCACAGACTTCGCCGGCAGTTCCACCAAGCTGAGCGAAGGACGTCCCGAATATGACTCACCTGTTGGAGCAACGGCCAGGTTTCAGCGCGACTACAACGGTAAGCAGCCTGGAGACCCGAAGTTAAGGCGGCTCAAGCGATCGTGCGCTTGACGCAGGAGCAGAAACCTCCGTTGCGACTCTTGCTCGGCAGCGATGCGTACAGCGGGGCGGAGAAGAACGACCTTGCACGATTGGAAGAAGCGAAAGCCTGGAAAGAACTCAGCCTGTCCACCGATTTCGATGGTTGAAGACATTACGCCATTGGACTTGGACGCTCTGCTCCGTGCCGATAGTGGGCCGGCGTCGCCCGAAAGTGCGCCGAAACCGGACAATAAAAGAACTCACACTGTCATAACCCACCGCGATCGAGGTATCTGTCACGGACCTTCGGCCATCCGTTCGAGCGCTTCCATTGCTCCGTTCTCCCTTCATCCTTGCGATATGGTAGGTACAGCGCCACAGGAGTTGTGGATGCCGATGAACGGTAGCAGGATGCGCGGCAGAAGAAATTCTCAGTCGTGCTTGTTGCCGCGTAGATGATCTCTTCCAGGGAAGCCGGATCCGGCAGCTTCGGTTTCCTCATAGGTCACCTCCTGGGTGCCGTTTGCCCCAACGCTCCTTGGCGGCCTCCAAAAAGGAGGGCCGATCTCTATGTTTCGCGCCGGCCGCCAACGCCTGAAAGCCACCGATGAAGCCAGTCTTGCGGTAATGGGCAGCGCACACGTGGCGCACGGTTTGCTCCCACTCGGCGGCCAAGCCTGCCCGCTGGTAGCAGTCTCTGGCGCGCTCGAAATTGGAGAGCGCGGCGTCGTAGTACTTGCTTTTCTTGTCGGTAACGATGCGCATTCCCTGTGCACGCCAGAGGCGGGCGGCGAGGTCCGGACGCCCCTTCTCCAACCGCTTCGCAGCGGGCTCGGTGGCATAGTGGCTCACCTTCTCGAGAACTTCATCTGACGAGCCATGCACCAGTTCCGCCAACCGCTCCACTTCTTTGGTCTCGATGAACAATTCCAGCAGCGAATGCAGGTCTGCGCCCTTGGATGCATTGAGAGCCTTTTCGTGCCATTCGCGGCGTTCGGCCTTGGGCACGAACTTCATCAAATCGTCGTAGGTAAACTTCGAGGGGTGTTTCTGAAAGTCGGCCCAGGCGGCCTCCAGCGCTTCGTTCTGCCGGCCGAGCCTAGTCAGCAGCTCGCGGTGGAGTTTGTCGAGATCGTAACCCGCCCCGGACCGAAACGGCTTCTCCGCGTCCACGGCGCGCCCACGTTTCACCCACACCAGCGCTTCCTGCGGTTTCCGTGGCGCAAACAGTTTGGCGACCGCGAGGCAGTCCTCCGGTTTAAGCCCAGTCTGCTCAGCCAGCGCGATGTAAGCCTGGATGTTGCGTTGCGCGCAGTAGATCGCACGCAAAATGTCGCTCCAGCGCCTGTGCTCGTAACCGGCTGGCTCTTCCGAGGCCGCCTCAAAACGCGCACGACTCAGCTTCTCGAACGCCGCCAGTCCTGCTCGGTCAAACGCCGCCGCTACGTCCTTCTCGATCTCATAGCAGAAGGCGTATGGGTCGTCATCCATCCACGCCAGCAGCGTGGAAGAGATCTGGTCCGGGTCGGCGCCAGCGGCCTGCCGGGCTTTGATCCAGCGGCAGATCAGAGTCTGGGCGAATTGCCCGAATCTGCCGCTGGAGTCATCGAGTTCATTAGCCTTCGCATGACATCCCGCCAGGAAAGACTCGTAGAGCCCGGCGGCACGTGCGGGGTCGGTCGCCATGAACTCGTCGATGGTCACGGCGATTTCCTCAAGGCCGCTCACGAACGAGAAGCATTCACAGGCGCGAATGAATGCTCCGGGGTGAAACACCGGCTCGATCTGCCGCTCGATCGGGTCTGCCTTGCCGTGAAGCTTGCTTTTCATTCGGACTAGCCAGTTTGCCATTGCCGATCGTGAAGACGGCTGAGTCGCAGTCTGCCACAGATCGCAGGTCTTATCTTAATGTCAATGCGGTCGGCGGCAAGATTGCGACGTTGACGTGTCGTATTGTGTATATATACACTATACGAGTGATTAAGAGCTATCGGCACAAGGGGCTGAAACGCTTTGCAGAGACCGGCTCCAAAGCCGGAATTCAGCCAAAACATGCCGACCGTTTGCGCCGACTTCTTACTGCTCTTGATGTGGCCAGCATGCCGCAGGATATGGACGCACCGGGTAACAAGCTTCATGCACTGCAGGGAGATCGTGCCCATCATTGGTCGGTAAGCGTCAGCGGTAATTGGCGACTCACTTTCTCCTTTGAAGGGGAGGACGCAATCTTGGTCGATTATCACGACTACCATTAGGAGTGAAGAAAATGATTTTCAATCCTGCGCATCCAGGCGAAGTTTTGAAGGACTACTTGGGCAAGATAACGGTTGCCGAGGCTGCAAGGCGTTTAGGCGTAACCCGGGCGCATCTTTCCCGGATTCTTAACGGAAAGGCGGGCATTTCCGCTTCCATGTCTTTACGTCTTTCAGCGGCGCTGCACACATCACCCGACTTCTGGCTAAGGATGCAGATACAACATGATCTCTGGCAGGCCAGTCGAAAGAAGCAACCTAAGATTCAACCATTTCGACGAGCGGAACTCTTGGCCTAGCAAACTTCCTATTGTGAGATCTAACTTGGCGAACTCTGGAATCCGCATGGATCTGATCTTGGGTCCGTTTTGGGTCCAATAACTTCGCCCAAGATGGGGGGCCGAACGGCGATAAAGGCAAGGATTGCAACCACTTAGGCTCGGGTGACTACAGCCCTGAAAAGGCTGGCGTCGGCGGTTCAACTCCGTCCCTGGCCACCATAATTCCAATGTCCGTTACCGACTACTGCGTCTCTCCGATTGCAGAATCGCATGGAACACCAGCACCTCACCAGATCTCTATTTGTAATTTGCGGTAGCCTGCGATCAACTCGAAATCATCCCGATTGGACGTAATTAAACGCGCGCCTACGGACCTCGCAGTGAGGGCGATCAACAAGTCAAAGTGCAAATCGCGGAGCTTCCGGGGATCGAAGCCTTTATCAACATTGATCTTACTAAGGAGACGTCCTGACTCGAGCCAATTATTCTCACTTGGTGTCAAGATGGGATGGTTGCGTGCAAGTCGTTCCACAAACTCTCGTTCAGCCGGCTTGGTCGCTCCCCGGCTAAGTTCTGCCAGAACGACGGCCGAGTTGCGTATCAAACCTCTTGTTTCTGCGATTCTCTGCTGGTGACGGCCTGTACGCAGATGATCGATGAAGATCGAGGTGTCGAAGACCACAAAACTACTCATGGTGTCCGGAGAATTCGAGTTTTCCTCCGTATTTCGACATCAGCTTCTTGAAGCGCTTAAGCGCAACAATTTCGCGTAGTGCCTCGTGCACCGCCTCGGTTCGCGATTTCACCCCTAACACTTCGACTGCCTCGTCGGCCAAGCGTTTGTCTAGTCTGATCGATGTGATTGCTACCGCCATTGGATGTTTCTCCCTCTATATGGATATATACATTCTATGCTTTTAATATATACAGGTCAACCAGGGCCGCGACGTACGCGACGTACACCAATCCGACCACCGATGGATCCGTGCCCGCTTCCGTAATTACGGCTCCTCCATAGCTATGAGCGACAAGAATGCTCGGCCCATCTTGCAGTGCGAGGGCCCGCCTCACAGCGGTCACATCATCCTGGAAGGACGTCTCCGGCTCCTGCACGATGCTGACGTTGTA
>JASHRE010000750.1 GCA_030037515.1 Candidatus Sulfotelmatobacter sp. | reverse complement strand
CCCGTCGCTGAACTCTTCGCCATGGAGGTATTCATGCGCAAAGCAGGCTTTATGGTTGTTCTCGTCACGCTGAGTTTTGGAACGGTCACGGCTGCGCTCAGCCAGAACGACGAGTCCCCTTCCTTGGGGGACATCGCTCGACAGGCCCGTCTCGCGAAGCAGCAGAAAGACACGCAAACAGGAACGGTCGTTCCAGGACAATCCGTTTCTGGACAATCGAAAGATGGCGGGGCTGGCGCCAATGCCGCGCAAGCAACGACAAGTCAGAGTGCGACGACAACCGCAGCGCAGAAAAATGCACCGAGCGCGCAGAGTAGGGTAGAAAGATCGAACGGGTCGAGCACAACCTCAAAAATCGCTCCGGCGGGCAAGCGAGAAAGGAAAGTAATCACCAACGAAGCAATCGAAGCAGCGCACATCACGGCTGCTTCGTCGCCGGAACCCAAGACCGACAGCGCTGAACCGGCGAGTTCAGACGTCGCAGACGGGAAGAATCCGCCCGATTACTGGACCCGGCGAACCTTCGCCCTGAAAGATGCGATCGCCTCGCTCAAGAACGACATTGATCAGCTCAGCGCTTCAATCCAATACGCCCCGGGCAATTGCGTTGAAGGATGCGTGGAATGGAACGAGCGGCAGCAGCAGAAGCAGCAGCAAGTCGACGCCATGAAGGCTCAACTGGAAGAACAGCAAAAGCAGTTGGAGGAGATGCAAGAAGCAGCCCGGAAACAGGGCTATGGTAGTTCAGTCTATGATCCGTAGAAGTGAAGCCGAATGGTTGTGCTCCCGTGAATTTCCGCATTCCCCAAAACCGTACACTCATGCGAGATTAGTTACATGCCTCTGGTCGTTCGCCCATCCTCCATTCACGCTGTGGGAGTATTCACGACCACGCCCATTGGCAGGGGCGCCCGCATCGTGGAATATGCCGGACGTCGGATGACTCCCGAGGAAGCCGACCGCCTGTACGACGGTGCGTCTCGCACGTATTTGTACGGTCTAGAAGATGGCAGGACCGTCATCGATGGCGAAGGCCTGGGCGCGTATCTGAATCACTCCTGCGATCCAAACTGCGAGGTGGACGAAATCAAAGGCCGCGTTTGGATTTTCGCGCTGCGTGACATCGCTGCGGGCGAAGAGCTTGTCTGGGATTACAACCTTTATGACGACGAAGACCCGGCGCCTTGCCACTGCGGCTCGCCCAAATGCCGCGGCACGATGTACTCCCGCGAATGGATGGCCAAGATGCGCCGGAAGGAAGCGCGTAGAAGGAAAAAGCAGAAGCATACGTTGATCGAAGGCCGCGAAATCGCGCTGCAGGCCACACAAGTATTGGACCTAAACGAAAAACCCGCCCGGGGGCGGGTTCCCTGAATAGGCTGGCTGATGAAGCGTGACGGCTTGCTCCGGTGTGATGAATTGCATAAGGATTTTCGACAATGCAACAGAGATGAAACCTTTTGCGAACACAACGCAGTCCATTTGCACAGAAAAACGCCACAATCTTCAATGGAAGAGCCAAGGAAGGCAAATGCGGTCCAGGTCAGCAGGTGGTGACCTTGGGTTACCGATGGGTCGGCGCTTTTCCATGCTCGCGCCAGGCTTCAACGATCAGATACAGCACGGGAATGAAGAACAGATTCAGGACGGTCGACATAATCATCCCACCGAAAACGGTCGTTCCCACGGAGTGGCGTCCGTTTTCGCCGGCGCCGGTCGCAACCACCAGCGGAACCACGCCAAGAATGAAAGCCAGAGAGGTCATCAGGATTGGGCGCAGACGAATGGTCGCCGCCTGTATGGCCGAGTCCATCAATGGCACTCCGCGTTCGCGCAGCTGCTCCGCAAACTCGACGATCAGAATTGCGTTCTTGCTCGCCAGTCCCACCAGCATGACGAGCCCCACCTGACAGTAGACGTCATTCTGCAAGCCGCGCATCCATTGCGCGCCGAGCGCGCCGAGCAGCGCCATAGGTACAGCCAACAGAACAATGAATGGCAGCACGAAGCTCTCGTACTGAGCGGAAAGCGTCAAATAGACGACCAGCGTACCCAATCCGAACAGAATCAGCGACGTCCCTCCGGACTGCAATTCCTCGAGCGAAAGGCCGGTCCAGCTATAGGAGAATCCCTGCGGCATTTTCGCGGCCAGCTCGTCCATCGTGGCGATTGCCTGCCCTGAACTGTAACCCGGCGCGGGAGAGCCGTCGATTTCCGCCGAACGGAACAGATTGTAGTGACTGATCACCTGCGGAGTCGCCGTCTGCGAAATGCTGATGAGATTATCCAGTGGTACCATCGCTCCCCCGTCCGAGCGCACATAGAACTGCGTCAAGTCTTTTGCCGTCGAGCGGAATTGCTTGTCGGCCTGCACGTAAACACGATAGGAACGGTTGTTGAAATCGAAATCGTTCACGTATGACGATCCCATATACACGCCCATCGTGTCGGTAATCTGCGAAAGGGGAACGTGGAGACTTTTCGCCTTCTCACGATCGATGGTGATCAAATACTGTGGATCATTGGCCGTGAACGACGTGAAAAGCTGAGAAAGATCCTTGCGCTGGGCCGCTTGCTGCATCAGGCCTTGCGTGGCGGCGGCAAGTTCATCGAGCCGGTGCGAGGTCTGATCTTGTACGACAAACTGGAAACCGCCAAATTGCCCCAGACCTTGCACGGCCGGCGGCAAGGTCGCAAACACGATGGCTCCTGAAACACCAAAAAGCCGCGGCCGCACTCGATTCACAATGGCCGCCGCCGTGTGTTGCTCACCTTTGCGTTGTGAGTATGGTTTCAATGGAACGAAAATGATTCCCTGATTGGGCGCAGAGCCGGCAAAGCTGAAACCGGCAATGGAAAATGTTCCTTCGATTTCGGATATGTCGGCCAGCATTTTCGAAACTTGCGCCCCAATTACTTTCGTGTATTCGAGGGAAGCGCCCGACGGTGCCTGGATGATGATGATGAAATAGCCCTGGTCTTCATCGGGAACAAAGCCCGTCGGGACGCGGGTGAACACGAAGTAGGTCGCGCCCAGGCCGGCGAAGAACAGCACGACCATCACCAGCTTGTATTCCAGTACGGAATGCAACACGGTGCGGTATCCGCGAGTAAGGGCTGCAACGCCCTGGTCAAACTTTCGCAGCCACCACCATTTTTGTCCGTGGGATCCAGCCAGGAAAATTGCCGCCAAAGCTGGGGCCAGAGTGAGGGCGTTGAAAGCGGAGATTGCAATGGAAAACGCGATCGTCAGGGCGAACTGCCGAAACAGAATACCCGTTGTCCCGGGGAAGAAGGCGACCGGCACAAACACCGCCACGAGCACGAGCGAAGTCGCAATGACAGCGCTTGTGATTTCAGCGGTCGCTGCCGTCGCCGCCTTGTGAGAATCGTGTTCGCCTCCGGTGATGTGGCGCTCGATGTTCTCGATCACGACAATGGCGTCGTCAACGACAAGTCCCGTCGCCAGCGTGATTCCGAATAGCGTCAGCGTGTTGATGGAAAATCCCAGCAGTTTGACAAAGACGAAAGTGCCGATCAGCGAGACCGGAGTGGCGATGAAGTGAATCATCGTGGTTCTCCAGTCACCCAGAAAAATGAAAATTACCAGGATGACCAGTGCGATGGCCGAACCCACCGTAAAGAGCACGTCGCGAATGGACTCGCCCACCGCGTCGGTGGTATCGAACGCGATCTTGTAGTGCATTCCCGGCGGAAAACTCTTTGAGAGGCGATCCAGTTCGGCAATGGCGCGACGGTCAACGTCGAGGGCGTTCGCGGTCGAGAGTTGTGCAACGCCGATTCCCACAGCGTCCTGACCGTTAAATTGCATATCGGACGAGTAGCTTTCGGCTCCGAGTTCCGCGTGGCCGACGTCTCGGAGCCGGACGAGAGTGCCATCAGAATTCGTTTTCAGAATGATGTCGTCGAATTGTGAAGGTTCGCTCAGGCGGCCAATGGCACGCACACTGACCTGATATTGCTGCCCGTTGACCGCCGGTTGTTGTCCGACCTGCCCCGCCGCCACTTCCACGTTCTGCTCAGAGAGCGCATTCACAACATCGGGCGCGGTCAGGGCGCGGCCCGCCATGCGCACGGGATCAAGCCACAGCCGCATGGAATATTTGCGCTCGCCAAAAATGATGACATCCGCCACGCCGGGAACTCGCTTGAGCGCGTCCCTCACATATACGTCGAGGTAGTTGCTCATGAAGAGCGTGGAATATCTGTTGTTGTCGGAAATGACCGCCCCGCCGAACACGAAATTCTGCGACGTTTTCGCCGTTGTGATGCCAACGGCCTTCACCGCCGCGGGCAACCGTCCCTGTGCGGTATTGACACGGTTCTGAATGTCGACGGTGGCCAGATCCGGATCGCGGTTCAGATCGAAAGTGACGAGAATGCTGCTAGTGCCATCGTTGCCGCTGGTCGAGGTCATGTATTTCATTGCCTCGGCGCCGTTAATCTGCTGTTCGAGCGGAATAGTGACAGCGCTTTCTACTGTCTGCGCACTGGCCCCGATATAACTGCTGGTCACACCCACTTGGGGCGGAGCCAGATTTGGAAACTGTGCGATCGGCAGCGTAGGAATGACGGCAGTGCCAGCCAAGACGATCAACAGCGCGCAGACCGTGGCAAACACCGGACGACGAATAAAGAACTCAGCAAACATGAACAGTCCTGTGCGCGGCAGGCTGAGCCGCTGAACCCTGCTGTATTTCGTTGGAATTCTGTCCGAACCGTGAGCGGCGAATCGTGAACGGCAGGCGCAAATCGGCTACGTGCAGCTCACGATAGATTTCAACTTTGCGGAATCACCGGCGCACCATCCAGCAGAAATTGTGTTCCGGAGACGATTACCTTGTCGCCGGGCTTGAGTCCATCTTGTACTTCGAAGTTGTTGCCCACGGTCTGCCCGATCTTTAAGGCCCTCTGGCGCGCGACGAACGAACCGCCATTCTGCGGCTCCGCGACGAACGCGAAATATTGCCCCGCCAGGCGTGAAACCGCCAAAATGGGCACTTCGGGATTTTCGTGACTTCCGAATACCACGCGCGCTCTTACAAATTGCAACTGCCTGAGGGCATCATTGCCATTTGCGACCTTTGCCTTCACCAGCACAGTCTGCGTGGAATTGTCGACCTGCGGCGATATGAAGCTCACCCGCGAATCCGCGACGACATTGCCATTGCTGTCGAGGACTTGAACCGGCATGTTCATCCGCAACTGCCGCGATCGTTCGACCGGGACATATACGTACACCTCAAGACTGCCGGGCTGGTCGATCGTCGTCAGTTGGGTGGAAGTGGTAACTCGGTCACCAACCCGGACCGGAACATCCCCCACAATTCCGCCCCGGGGTGCAAGCACTTTGAAATAATGTAGTTGCACCTCCTGCTCTTTAACCTGCGCATCGAGCGAGTCCATCTGTGCCTGGGCGGCATCCAGGGTGGATTTCGCCTGATCCAGATCTTGCCGGCTGACCACTCCCGCGTCAAATAGAGACTTGGTCCGATTGTATTGAACTTTCGCCAAGCTGAGGCTCGCTTCCTGTGCTGCGCGCGCGCTTTCCTGGCTCTTGACGGTAGCTTGCTGCTTCAGCGGATCGATTTCGATCAGTGCTCTGCCGGATTGAACACGGTCCCCGGAGTGCACAAAAATCTCTGTGATTTGCCCCTCGACCTGGGGCATGACCACGGTCGAATCGCGTGACTTCATCGTCGCGACATATTCGCCGGTGTCCTTGATCGGCACGGGGTGCGCTTGCACAACCTTCACGGGCATGGCGGGAGGACCAGCCGCCTGCGGATTCTGCGCGCCGCTGGTGCAACCCAAAGTCATCGTGGCAAGCACGACGACGGCGGCCAGCCCGCTCCAAACCCACGACTCGGAGAATTCTGCGTTAGGCATAAAATCACGGTATGCGTTCCCGAAAATACTGTAACGCGACGCACTCAACGTTGGAAACTCGGTGCGGCCTAGCCCGACTCTCACTCCCGAGAACTCTTAAGATTCACCACAACGCCGGGAGACGCAAAAAATCGTGTTCCCTAGCCTGAATTGCCCCCTGATCCTAATTAGTGACGACCCCCCGTCGCGTCAATTAGCGTGGAGATGAGGTTTTGTGGGTTATTTGGCGGACTGGGCGCTCTCGTCCTAGACCGGCTTGAAATCGTAGCGGTCGGGCAAGTGCTCCGATCCCTGTTCTTTCGCGGAGTTCCTAAACAATCCGCCGGCCTGATGGTATTGGACAGAGGCAGCGGAGGCGTTGTCCGAGAGCCGCAACGCAGTGCCGAGAAGGTAATGGAGCCTGGCGTTCGCAAGCCGCCGCGCGGTCCA
>JASHRE010000749.1 GCA_030037515.1 Candidatus Sulfotelmatobacter sp. | reverse complement strand
GAAGTGGGAAACCGAAAGCATTTTGCGCGAGACAAGGCTCGCTCGTGTTGGTCGCTCTTCGTCCTTGGACAACCGGACGACGGCTTGCCTCTCTTAGCGAACCAGCGGAGTTACTGTGTGGGAGAAATGGTGCGGATTTTGGCTTCAAAACCCGGTTGCGCTCGCTGATTGAGCACGTGAGTGGAATGACAGAGGGCTGAAGTCCCGGGAAAGTCAAAGTCACAACGCATGTTGCTCCAAGATTACTCGTTGCTCGGGATTCAAAGTGATGGCCGGGGCGATGCGCATCCGCTGGTCTCCCCCTCGTTAGACGCGAGCGGATTGATAATGGTTATTGTTTATGACGCTACACTAATTCTTAGATCCCCTCAACATCCCGACTACCCGTTCGTAATCATCCACCGTCGAATACTCAATCACGATCTTCCCCTTGCCCCTGCGGTCGCGAATCTTCACCCGTACACCCAGCAGCCGCTCCAGGTCCGTCTGCGCCGCCCGCACATTCGGATCCGTCCACCGTGCCCCGCTTTTCTTTCTCTCCTGCCCCGGCATGCCGGGAAACGAATCGAGCCAGCCGTTCATCTGCAGGACCAGCTTTTCCACCTGTTCCACGGTGTATCCGTGTTTCACCGCGTACAGCGCGGCTTGCACGATCTTGTCGTCGCTCTCAAGTTTCAGCAGTTCTTTCGCTTCGGCAAACTTGATTCTTTTTTCCGCCAGCAATTGCATCACTTCGTGTGGCAGCCGCAGCAAACGCATGTAGTTCGACACCGATTCTCGCGACAATCCCACGCGTTCGCCAATCTGTGCCTGCGTCAGCTTGAACTCCTCGCTCAAGACTCGGAACGCTTCAGCCTGCTCGAGTGGACTGAGGTCCTCACGCTGCAGGTTCTCGATGATCGTCATCTCCGCGGCCTGTTGCTCGGAGACCCGACGCACAATCGCCGGAATCGTCGTCGTTCCCGCCTTCTTTGAGGCGTGCAGCCGGCGCTCGCCCAGAATCAGAATGTAGCGTCCTGCTTCCTGCGCTGGACGCACCACGATCGGCTGCACCACTCCATTGGCCTTGATCGACTCCGCCAGTTCCTCCAGCGCCTCGCCGTCATGCACGTAGCGCGTCTGAAACGGATTCTTGTCGATCTCCTCAATCGCCAGATTCACCACAAGATTGCCCGGGACTCGCCCTTCCGCCGGCGCCAGAATCGTGATCGGCTCCTTTGGTTCCTGGGGCGCGAGTTCGTATGGGGCGGACGCTCCTGTCCGCGGAGTCTCAGCCGCCTGCAAATCGCGTGCCGCGCTATCAGAACTCCCAGAGATGCTGGCCGGCGTCGGAGCAACCGCCACCACCCCGGGATTAAATGATGTCGGGACAGCCGCGGAGTCCCCGGCAGGCCCGGTGTTGACATGATGGGGCGAAGCCATCGCCGGCGCTGCTTTTTCCTCTGCCTGTGTAGGGACAACCACCCTCGCCTGTCCGGGCGAGCGTAGCTCGCCGGCGCTTTCCGTGTTCGGAGCCGATACCACCCTGGGCCGGGGCAGCAGCGACTCCAGCCCGCGCCCCAGCGCCCGCCGCTTCTCTGCTTTCTCTTTTTCTGTCGAATGCTCTGCTTTATGCGCCGCGGCTGTCGTCATCGTTTTGTCTTTTCTCAGTGGCCACATATCTTGTCAATCCTGAGGCGCGCGTTTTTTCGTCGCCGAAGGACCTTTGCACTGCAACCTATATATAGACTAACGTCAATATGTTTTTATTCTGAAGGCGCAGGGAGAGCCGCCCTCGGCTGTCGGGCGAGCACAAGCTCGCCGGGCGCCGTCCGAATTCGCGGGATGAGAATTCCGTAGCCCCGCGGCTTCGTCCCCCATATCGATATCCATCGATCTAATATATCGATATCCATCGATCTTCACGCTGACTTGTCCATCTCTGGTGCGGCCGGCGACCCCTCGGCCGCCTGCTCTCCCACGTTCTCCTCCGTGCCCGCTTTGGTAAGCACCCCCGGAGTCTGCGTTCCGAGGCCCGCGGCCTGCGGTCCGAGGTCTGAAGTTTGCAGCCCCGCTGCTCCCTGCCTCTCAATGATCTCCTTGGCCAACCTGATATAACTCTCCGCGCCTTTCGATCGCGGATCATAGACCAGCGCCGCCTTGCCGTGGCTCGGGGCCTCCGCTAGGCGAATGTTACGCGGCACTGTCGTTGCACACAGCTTTTCGCCAAAGAAATTCTTGAGCTCTGCTCGCACCTGCTGCGCCAGGTTCGTGCGGTCGTCGAACATCGTCAGCACCACACCCTCAATCGTAAGCCCGGGATTGAGCGCGGCTCGTATGCGCTCGATCGTGTCTAGCAGCTCGCTGATTCCTTCGAGAGCAAAATACTCACCCTGCATAGGAATCAGGACTGCATCGCCCGCGACGAGCGCATTCAGGGTTAGCAAGTCAAGCGCAGGAGGACAATCGAGCACGATGAACTGAAATCGATCGCGCAGAGGTGCAAGAGCTTCCCGCATGCGAAATTCGCGTCCCTCCGCGTCGACCAGCTCCAGATTTGCTCCGATCAGATTCTTGTGGGAAGGAATCAGCCAGAGCTGTTCCAGCTCCGTCGCCAGCAGGGCCTCTTCGGCCGAGGCTGCCCCCATAAGCAAATGGTACGAGCTGATGCGCTCAGGATCCTTGGCAAAACCTAGGCCGCTGGTTGCGTTCGACTGGGGATCGCAATCGACCAGCAGCGTGTTCACCTCTGCAGCTGCAAAGGATGCAGCCAGGTTGATGGCAGTCGTGGTTTTGCCCACGCCGCCCTTCTGGTTGGCAACGGCAATTACGCGTCCCATTCGATTGTAAGGAGAGCCAAAGCTATTGGGCAGCATAATCTCGATGGCAAGTCAAAGCAATCGTGAATTGCTGTGAATGATGGTGAATTGTGTGCAAAAAGTGTTCCTTCAGGAACATTTAAGCGATTCGCGCGGGGTCGTGGACTACCGCTTGGGTTTGTAAGAAGAAGTGTTCCTTCCCGAACCTTCAGGGTAGCTCCATGACAAGGAAACCAGGCCTCCATGCAGGCGGCATTGCCCAGTAGAAAAGTTTTTTAACCCCAGCGGCTCTCGGCATGAAACTGCGGGCAGCCTTCGATCGCTCGTGCCTCACGGAATGTTTTGCCTGCCTTCTAGGTTAGCGCCTCGAAGAGAAGCGTGGGGACGAAACCAAGGGAAAAAATGGAATGTGTTCCTGCAGGAACATTCGGCGTAATCAGTCGCAATAGCTAACGAATGAAACATGAAACCTTCTGAATTTTGGTCTTGCAAGAACACTTCCAGTCAAAACGACCGGGCAAAGTGCAATGCGCGGGCGCGTCAATCGATCGTGCCTTCCCACTTTACATTCGTATTCACAGGTTACGTTTCCACTTTCACTCCGAGCTTCAAGCGATCAACGGGGAATTATTCGCAGCGATTGGTTTTCAATTCCACTTAGTAACATCTGAGGTTCCCTGTCATCTCGGCTCTCAAGGCCTAGTCGATTCGCCTCTCTTCGCCACAACAACAACTCGTGCGCGGGAAAGAGGAACAGATTCGGCGACGAACTGGTCGGCCGCGAAGCCATGGATTTGGCCAAGGACGGACTCAGCAAGCGAGATTTGGGCGGACCCGATAAGGAGGGCCAAGCGGCCGCCGGCCGAGACCAGGCGAGAAGCGATGGCGAGGATGGATTCGAAGCGCTCGACGGCGCGAAGGGTGACTACGTCGAAGGAGGTCTTCGAGAGAGTTTCGGCACGGGCCATCAGTATATTGGTTTCCGTTAATGTAAGGGAGCGAGCGACTTCGCGCAGGAACGTGGCCTTCTTCTGGTTCGACTCGACGAGCATAAGCGCAAGGCTGGGATGCCAGAGCTTGAGGGGGATGCCGGGGAATCCCGCACCGGACCCGACATCGGCAAGCGTAATTTTGTTTAACACTGGAGAAACAACGGGCACCGAGGTCGAAAATTGAGGAGCTAAGGCCGCAGTCGTTTTCGCGTCCGTAACCCGGCCCCCAAGGCTTTCGAGAACGGCCGTCCCTACTTGGTTTCTTTCTGGAAACAAGACGCGGGCAGCGAAGAAGCTCTCGCCGAAATGGCGGGTGACGATCTCGTCGGGATCGCGGACGGCGGTGAGATTGATGCGCGCGTTCCAGCGAAGAAGTATATCGATGTACGTCGATATATGGCCGAGATCGTCGCTTGCCAGCTGATGCGCGTCCCCGAGAAAGGGTGCGAGCAGTTCGGCAATACGTGCGGGCTGCATCGCGTTCGATTGTAGATGGGGTGTGGCACCGGCGGCGAAAGATGCGACGCGCAAGGAAGTCGAAGTCCCCCGCCCCTGGGCGTCCGGCAAAGTCCGTGGGGCCACTGGCAGGGAGATTCGTTTCAGCACGCAGGACATAGAGGATCACAGAGGGGATCAGACTCAGCGCCTCCGTTGACTCGCGGGAAACCCGCGGACTATCCTCACATTCAATCGTTGAAGTATTCGCGGATCTGGCCGTCGACGGAGACAGCGACGTATTTCTGAGAACTGAGATCGCGGAACTGAACAACTTTGTGTCCGGCCCGGGCGAGTTTTCCCCAGTGGCTGGGCTTGTGGGCATTTTGTTCTATGGCCTGATATTGGCGGCCGTGGGCAAGAAAGCGCGCGGTGCGAAGGCGCAGAGAGCCGGTGCGGGTGACGCGGGAAGTGCCTCCGTCAGTGACGATTTGCGTGCCGGACAGCAGTTGCTCAGCGACGGACTGGAACAGGGCGTGATCAAGCATGTTGCCGATTCCAGTTTAAGCGCGGAAAGCTGAAAATGGCGCAGGAGAGTGGGGGGATTCGCCGGTGACCGCTTCTTTCACCACGGAACTGAACGCCCGGCCTACGGGATAGGGTGGGCGGCCCTCGAAATTTAGCCGCGCTCGAAGGCGTGCTTCTTTTCCAGTTCTTCGAGGGCCTCGAGGCGGGCGCTCTCGAAGCGCTTGGCTCCCGACATGAGGGCCGGCAGGGCTTCCGCCCAGCCATCGTCGTCGAGGTGCAACAATCCTTGCGGCGCGACGAGACGGCAAGCGATATCGACCAGATGCTGCGGGGTGGTCTGCAGATATTGGGCTTCGGTGGGATCAGCGATGCGGACGCGCTGAGGGGCGCCGTTCTCCGTTGGTTTGGTCAACTTCGTTTCCCAAAAAACCTTCTTCTCGATGAAGGCGGCCGTCTCGTCATCGGTAGCT
>JASHRE010000748.1 GCA_030037515.1 Candidatus Sulfotelmatobacter sp. | reverse complement strand
TGGCCTGCCGCCACACGGTGATGTGGTCTGCGCCGAGTTCGTCCGCGATCTGCCGCCAGGTGTGCCCGGCGACCCGCCAGCGGACAATTCGGCGCGTGCGAGGGGTCATGCGATGAAGAGCCTGACGGATAAACGCGTCCTGCTCGATTTCAGGTTTGGCCGCAAAGCTTCGCGCGAGCAGCTCCAGTTCGGAGAGCGAACCGACCGCCAATTCATTTCTGCTGGCTCGTTGTTTTGACAGTCGCTTGATGACGCTGATGATTCTGTAAGAGAGCTGCAGCGCCGTTCGCTTGCCATCGAAGCGCTCGTAATACCGCTCGGCATTCTGAACCGCCGCGTCCATCAGGTCGTAAGCGAAATCGGGATCGTTGTGATAATGCTTTGCGCAATAGACGGCATACGGCCACGCAAGGCCGCACGCCCGCCGAAACAGCTGGTCGATCGCCGGATCAGGCGAGCCCAAGTACCAGTAATCGCCGGCGGGGAGGGAAGGCCGGGGATCCATAGCAACTCTACGCTTCGGGCTGACACTGCTTGGTTCGACTCAACGAACGGGCCAAAGCCCACGATGATGCGTCGATTCTAGCCTGATCATCGCGTTTCCGAAAGTCAGACGGGCGCAGAGAAGGGCGATATGGCCCTTGCCCGCGCGGTGAAGAACGGCGTCATGGAAGGGACACGTCAAGAGGAATCGATAAAAATTTCGTTACACGTGCACCAAAGGCATCAACAAAATGCCTTATAGAAATAGAGGGCCAGTTTTCCACATCGCTTTTATCTTTGTAGTTATCTCTGCCTGCACCAGGTTGAAACAGAACGTTAGAGAAAAAGTGCTATCCCTCTCTTCCTTTTCGACGAGTTGTGTGTATATGGAGACAGAGGTGAGGTATGCCTTCTTCTTCCCCCATCGATCCCAATCCGAAACGTCGCCCATGGAGGCGATTTCCGCCCGAAGCTGTCGAGATTGTGCGGCAAAAGAAACATCCGGTCGCGATCTGCGAAGAGCTGGCCGCCCTGACCGGGAGAGACAAGCGCGCTTGCTGGGATTTCATGACCAGCCACGGGATCCCGCGGCCTGGGTCTGTGTCCCGGCACACTTTCGATCCGAATAAGACCGACGAACTGGTTGAATATATCTCCGACCACGGCGTTCACGCTGCCGCGCTTCGATTCGGTTGCAACCCGAAGAGTCTCTACAACTGGCTTTACCGCCAGGAACACACGCACCTCAGCACAGACGCGCTGAGCCTGCGTGAGGTCTGCAAGCACCTGCGCATCAGACGCAGCCAGGCAACCCGCTGGATCGAACTGGGCCTGCTCAAAGCGGTACGAAGAGAATCGAGAACGGGTGTCGTGAGCTTTCTCATCGAGTTCGACGCTCTGCGGAAATTCTGCAAGGAACATCGCAATTTGCTGGTCACGCGCCGGTCATCGCCGAACCGGATCCGGTTCCTTGAGGAATTTGTCTTTGCGCCCAAGCACGCCGAGCTTCTTCGGACGCGCGAGAGCAAGCGCGAAGCCGAAGCCTTCGAGCGCGGGGAATATCTGGAGGATACGAGAGGCTCTCAAAGGAGCGCCTGATCACTGCAGGAAAGGCCCTTGTCCTTTCAAAGGTTTCTCAGGCAAGCAAAAACCGAACGATCGCCAGGAGTTTTGATGCTCGATCATAATCCAGTTCCCGACCAGCAGGATCGTCGGGGCATTCACGCTGTTTCTCACAGTTCAGGAGAGGGCAGGCCGCCGGCAGGTTCCACGCCCCGGCCGCCCACCACTCCAATCTCAGTTCCGTTTCAACTCGTCGCCGACTTTGTCGTCGAAGGCGACAGGGTAAGGCAATTTCTGCAGGATCCCGATTTGAGCCCCGAAGAGCGTAACCTCTTCCTGACGATCATCAACACGCCAGAAGCGCTCAACCGCATTTGTGGCGTTGTTATGGTCCTGGATCTTGTTTCGGATTCGGAACGCTATTTCAGTAAGGGGATTTTTGGGCCGCAGCTTGAGATCACTGTCGATGCTATCCTTCCATCCCTCCCCGGCGAGATCCAGGACTATTGGATCAGCCTGCGTCGGGTAGATCGGGAAGGTTTCGACTTTTGCATTGATCGCATGTTTGAGCCGTTCCACGCCTCATTGAGAAAGGCCGAGATCAGGGACATAACCACAGGCGAGGCGGTTCCATTTCGGGGGCAACAACGATAGTCACAGCTGGCCAATCCCTCGAAGGAGCGCCTGATCACACTGGGACCGAACTCCACAGCCGGCACATCGGCCGCGATGATCGTGGTTTCGGTTCGCCGTCAATCGCGCCCGCGCAGCTTCGACCTCGTGAATCGTCTGGAGCAGCCATTGCCGCCTTCGATCGGTGAACTCAACTTTCCGGACCCGTTGTCCGGCATAGATGACGAGCGCATATGGAACACGAACCTTCATCTGCTCTTCGACAAGAGCGCAATAGGCGAGAGCCTGAATCAGGTGATTGGTATAGACCCCGCCGCGGGCCGGCGGTCTGCTGGAGTTCTTCAGCTCCACGGGCACGGTTCCGTCCGTGGTCCGCACCAGGCAGTCTGGCTTGCCGGAGATGCCCAGAGCATCTGAGCGCAAGGGTTCGCCGAAGAAGGGTTGGCCGGGCAGATCCTGGTAGAACACCTCGCCGGCGGGAATCCCGGTTTTCTTCCGTGATCGAGCCGCGAGTACAAACAGGACAAGGGCAAGGACGACCAGAGTTGCGGCCATCACCTGGATATTCATCGGGCCCACCCCATCCAGACGAAAAGAAAGAGGATGACAGCGAGTGCCAGGGCAATGAAAGCGGCCCATCGGGGACTGTCGCTCCGGGCCAGTTGTCGGCCCTGTGCGGCATGCCACGCGTTGCCTTCGACCTGGAGCTGCTGCGCCTCGGCCGACGATTCCGCACCTCGAACGTACTTGAGCTCCCAGGCCTTTGCGCAATAGACGAACTCCGCCAGTTCGGTAGCCGGGATCAGCTTCCTGGGCATGGTGTCCTCGCTCCCCGGCATCAGAGCATGCTTTCGGAAATCAGGCAAATGGCTGACGATTGGCAATGTCAACTCGAGCGGAGTCCTCCTGGCTGGGTTACGATTACGAAGCGGTCTAAATTGCCGTGTTGGAACTGCATCGGCCATGCCTTGTTTTCTGCAACGCCGGTTTAAGGTCATACCCGCGACTTCAGACCGACCACAGCGCAGCTTGGAACAGTGAGGAGCCACATGGCCAGGGAACGGACGCAGGTTTTTCCGAATCGAAAGATCTCTGAGACATTGCTCGAGTTCGCTGCGCCGTTGCTGGATACTCTTCGGGAGGAGGCGCCCGATCGCGAAATCCGTAAAGCGCTGGAAGTGGCATACACCGCCTGGAATGCGGTCATCTTCGCGGATGTGCTCAACAACAATCAGTACATCGACGACGTACGACGCCTTACGGCCGGCGCAGCTGGGCCCGACATACTAATGGAACGGATGATCGCGCGAAAGCGCGCGCTTTTTGGCGACGATGCACGCTTGATTGGCGATTGGAGTGTAACGCGCACCGCGGGTGGCCTTAGCGTCCGCGCCGACGCGCGAGACTCGCACTCCCTGCCTCAGAATCCAGTGGATCGGCAATAGGCGTTTACCCGGCGCGCCGTATCGCGAAATCGTTATGTCAGGCTGGGTTTTGCACGTCGGGGCCGTTCAGGGGAAGCATTGTGATTCGATGGCTCTGCTTCAGTCCTTACCGAAGTCGTCCGGCATCTGAACAGCAACGACTTCGCCGCGGGCCGTGGCGAGGCCTTCAACGTAAACCGTGGATTCGACCACCACTTTGCGCCCCTTTATTTCCTTGACGCGGGCGCGTATGGTGAGCGGCGGACCGAGAGGCGTGGGCTTGAGGTAGTCAACGCGCAGCGAGCCGGTAACAAAGCGAAACGGCGGCTCGGTGCCGGGTTCGCAGCTGGCAGCGCGGTAAGCAGCGGCGGCGGCAGTACCGGTCGAGTGACAGTCTACAAGCGAAGCGATGACGCCGCCGTAGACAAAACCGGGAATGGCAATGTGCCAGGGCTCGGGAGTGAAGACAGCGACCGTTTCATCTCCATCCCAATCGGTACGAACGTGGTGGCCGTGGTCATTGAGTCGGCCGCAGCCGTAGCAGTGCGCGAGATTCTCGGGGTAATGATCCTGGATGGCCATGATCCTGTCAGTCTATCCGGCATGACCGTCTGTTGGCGCAGTCGGCAGCAGCTTTGAGCAATGCTAAGGTGAAATAGAAATGCGTCGCGGGTCTTCTTCTTTATTCCTTATCCTGGTTGTGGTGGCTGTCATTCTTTACTTCCATTGGAGCAGAACTTCGGCTCCAGGCCGGGGAATGGATCGGTCACTTGAGCCTTATCGCGAGCGGCGTCCCGAGCACGAGCGTGCTGAGAGATCGGAACCGAAAGCGGAGATGCGCGCCGAATGCTCTCAGTTCGAAGTCACCTGCTCGTCTGAATACTTTGGTTCATGGCGGAGGCCGGGTGTGGGGGACTGTTCCACGACCGTGCGTCACGGCTATCCGGTTCCGGATTCACGATGCACGCCGGGAGGAATCGACCCGAGCGTAACCGCGGACGTTCTCAGGAATCAGGCCTGGAGAACCGGGTGCATCCGGAACTGCCAGACAAGCGAGGCGGAGAAGCATATTACCTACCGCTGGTATGGGCTGCGAGCGCCGCGCCGGAACTATGGTGAATCCCAGGTCTGCGAGTTGGATCATCTTGTGCCACTGGAACTCGGCGGAGCGGATGGGCTGGGCAACATCTGGCCGGAATGCGGGCCATCGGCCGTTGCCCTGGATGACAGATACTTCAAGATCAAAGACCGGGTGGAGAACTACCTTGCCGACGAAGTGAAATCCGGCAGAATGTCCACTGGAGCGGCGCAGCGCGGAATTGCCGCCGACTGGACGCAATACCTTGATGTGGCGAATCGCTATTGTGCGGCCAGAGGAAGGTGCGACTAGCAGGGCCTCGTACATCTAGTCCCTCGTGCGGTCATTTTGCGTTATGCGGCGTTGAGCGCTGCCAACGCTGCCTGGAGCTGCGGATCGTGGCCCTCAAGCGCAGCTTCATATGACCAGTCCATGGAAATGTCTGGCGTGATTCCTTTTCCTTCGATCCGAACCCCGTTCCAACTCGTGTACGCGGCCACAGGAAGCACCAGCGTGTATTCATGCCCGAGTTTGACGCCGGAACGCGATACCAGCCGGCCGGCGGTTTGGTTGCCAACAATTTTGGCAAGGTGATTCTCCTGCGCGAATTGCGCCAACATCTCGGCGGCTCCAGTGGAGTGCTCGTTCACGAGAATTACCACGCGGCCGTGAAATCGGCGATTGCCGAGGCCTTCAGTGATAAGCGCGATGGATCTCTTGCCGGCAAATTTGAGAGCCAGAGGTAGAAGCTCGAATTTGAACCGGGGAATGTGTCCGAACCGGGGCAGTTTCTCTTTGTCATAGCCATGTTCGGCCATGGGACGATCGAGGCTGAACCCGATTGGCGTTTTGCCGGGGGTGAGGTAGCTCATGACGCGAAGGCCGCCGATTCCGCCGCCGGGGTTCCCCCGCAGATCGATGAGGAGGCCATCGGCCTTTTGGAAGGTCCTGTCGAAGGCGGCGGACACTTCATTGGCGAAGTCGATGCCGATATAGCCGGGGAAGAGGCTCACCTTCAGGTTAGCGATGGACTTCTCAAGGACCGAGGCTGC
>JASHRE010000747.1 GCA_030037515.1 Candidatus Sulfotelmatobacter sp. | reverse complement strand
AAGAACGCGAGCCATAACGAGAATCGCTTTGAGCAGGAGACACGAGCTTTTTTTTCGCGCGTTCGTGACGGATACATGGCGATTGCGAAGCGCGAACCGGGGCGGGTGGCCGTGATCGACGCCCGGGGCAGACCGGGACAGACGCATGCCCGGATCATGGAAGCGGTGGAGAAGAGACTGAAGCTATAGCGGATCTGTCACCACCCCGACACAGAGAAATCCGCTTGCTTTGTCCGTGTCTGGGCGCCGGCGTGGTAGATTGGTTTTTTGCCCATGCCTTTCTCCGAGTTTCAGGGCAACGCTGAAATCGTTCAACGCCTGCGGGAGATGATCGCACGCGAGCGTTTTCCGCATGCGGTCCTGCTTGCGGGACGTCGAGGATCGGGCAAGTACACGCTCGCGCTCATGCTGGCGCAAGCGCTGAATTGCCTCACGCCGACTGAAACTGACGGTCTGCCGGACTTCTGCGGGAAATGCGCCAACTGCGCGCGGATTGCGCAATCGGCTGATCTCTCGGTGCGCTGTGCCGAGGCCATCGAAGCGCGCGAGGGACTGCGCGAGACCGACAAGAAAGAAACCCGCATTTTTGTGCAGACGCATCCGGACGTGCTCGTCATTCCTCCCGATCCGCCGCAAATGATGATCAAAGTCGACCAGGTGCGGCGCGTCATCGAAACGATCCGTTACCGTCCCGCCGAGGGCAGGGAACGGGTTTACATCTTCACGGACTCGGCGTTCATGAAGGAGGCGGCCAATTCGTTGCTGAAAGTGCTGGAAGAGCCGCCGGAGTTCGCAACGATTTTTCTGCTCAGCGAAAATGCCGGGGAGTTGCTGCCGACCATCCGTTCGCGGTCGATGACCTTCACGTTGGGGGCGTTGACAAGGGAAGAAATCGAACGCGATCTGGCGCATTCCCGCCCTCAATGGAAGCCGGCGCAGCGGGCACTGGTGGCGCGGATTTCGGAGGGCGCCGTGGGATGTGCGCGCGGCTTCGATCTCGCCGCGTACATTGTGGCGCGCGATCATGCACTGGCGATTTTGAATTCGGCGCTGCGCGGAGGCGAGCATTCGGAGCTTTTCAAGATCACGGAATCGTATCGTCCGGGAGCCGAGGGCAGGGAAAAAACGGAAGAGCTGATCCGGACGCTTTATTCCGTGCTGCGCGACCTGATGTTCATCGCTTCGGGCGCGCCGGAATCGATTCGCAATACGGATGTTGTGGCGGAGTTGAAGCGCCTGGGAGAATCCGCCGATTTCGAATGGATCACAGCGGCGTCGGACCGTCTGGCCGAAGTAGAACGCGGAATGCGGCGGAATCTGCTGCGGTCATTGTCGCTGGACGCGTTCGCCGCGGCGCTGGAAAAGTGAGCGGCAACGCCATCCCGGTCCGTAGGCACCCGTGATAATTGGCCCGGCGTTGAAACGCCGGGCCATTCCCAGGCGTCCCGTCCGGGGACGCGGTTCGCAATATGCTGGGCTTTCCCCGCCAGTGGAACTGGCGGCTATGCGCGGCTTTAGCGCGTGAACCTGGTGCATTTTGATGCGGTACGCGAAGACTGGTCCGCCGGAGAAGTCGGCCTTGCCCCGGAACCGAAGGGCGCAACACCCATCGACTGGCCAGATTCGCAACAGGAAGAAAGCAAAACCGCGGGAGGCATCTTCTTGGTGGAGGGTTTCACCTGCTGATCAGGGTAGCCAACACTCCGTTGCCCCGCTGGGTAACCACTCTGGCTGGTTACTCCCGATATCCTATCGCAAACCGTTAGATCGCTTTAACACGCTGTCGTATCAAGTACTTAGGTTGAATTACTCCGCTGGTTCTACTCCCTTTGGAAACGTTGCCCCTGCCGTCCGCCACGCCTATAATCGACGTACTCTGGTGCGCGATTCTCCGTCAGGTTCCGGGTAGAACTCGGAAGGGTGGCACTTGTTTGGACGCCCCCTGCCCGCAGCGAAGACTTGGGGTGAAAGGCAAACTGCCCGGATATGCGAAAGCGCCTGCAACTCGCACTGATGCTGACGGCAAGTTCGTCTATCGCGATCTCTTTTCTTCTTCATGCCACCTTGGCCGGGGCCGCGGAAAGCGACGAGCGTGGCTCGGCCATCACGACCACGCAGGAAAATGGCCGCACCATTTACGTGAATGACGACTCGCCCCGGCCGCGCGCGCATGCGAGCGGCGAGTCTCAGCCGCGGCGCTCAACTTTGGTTTACTGGAGCAGCAAGGAAAACCGCTGGAAGCCGGTGCCGTCGGCCAACACGGTTTCGATGAAAGCGGCGCAATCGGCGGCGGCGGAAGTGAGCCAATATTTCGTGCACGACTCGGTGAAGTCGGCGAACGCGAAGATCATCGAGGCGAACGCGCGCGGACATCAGGCGTCGCCGGAAGAGATCGACGAAGCAATCACGATGGCGGCGGCGCGGCACGATGTTGACCCCAATCTGGTGCGCGCGGTGGTCAAGGTCGAATCGAATTTCAATTCGAACGCGGTTTCGCGCAAAGGCGCCATGGGATTGATGCAGCTCATGCCGGCAACGGCGCGCAGCTTGAATGTGCAGAATCCGTTTGACCCCGAGCAGAATGTCGATGCCGGAGTGCGGCATTTGAAGCAGCTTCTGGAAAATTATGGCGGCGATGTAAATTTAACCCTGGCCGCTTATAACGCGGGTTCGGGTGCGGTGGCGCGCAGCGCGGGCGTTCCCCGCTACGCCGAAACGCAGAATTACGTTCGGCGAATCACGAATCTGTATTACGGAGGGTTTGATTTCACGTCCTCCGGAGCGTCGCGCGAACCTCTTCATATTGAACGGGATGCGCGCGGCGTGCTGTACGTCAGCAACACGGAATAGCGGGCGGGCATCTGTTTTAAGTAGTCTCCCGGGTACCACGGTCATAGAGTTGCGAAAACAAGGAAGCGAGCTAAACGTGCGATCTGGTGCAACGCAAAAGACGCTGCCGCTTCGCCCAGTCCGCCCAGGTGCTTCGCGAGACGAAAATCGTCCCGCTCAGGATGACAACGCAACGTTGACAATAGAACGGGGTTCGAGACAGTAAACGGTCGGCGAGCGTGATGACCCTATCCAAACAGCCCGGATGGCGCTGGGGAGCGCTGCTGATGCTGGCGGCTCTGCCGGCAACGTCAGCGCATGCCCGTCCGCATCACAGCGAACCCTGGGCGCGCGACCGCTTCGCCGCCGCCGAGCGCATGCGCGAAGCGCTCAACGGACGTCTTCCCGCCGATCGCACACGCCGCGACTACCAGCGCGTCATCAATGAATATCGGAGCGTGTATTACGGAGCGCCGAATTCGACCAAGGCCGATCCCAGCGTGGTCGCTGTTGCCGAAACTCTGGTCGAGATGGGACGCCGCTTCGACGACGACAAGATCCTGCATGAGGCGATCGCGCAATATAAATTCCTGCGGCGCGAATATCCGGGCAGCAAGTATCGTTGCGACGCACTGTTTACGATTGGGGAGATCTACAGCGACGATCTGAACGATCCCGATGAGGCGCGGACAACGTTTGAAGAGTTCCTGCGCCGCTATCCGAACCACCGGTTGGGCGAAGACGCGCGGCAGGCGATTGCGGATCTGGAGAAGCAGGCGGCAGAGAAAAAAGCGGAGACCGCGCCGACCAAAAAAGCAGAAAACATGGCCGATAACGGCCCCGGTGCTGATAACGGATCCGGGGCGAAGGAGGCCGAGCGCGTCAGGCCGGCAGGAGTGCCCGCGCCACATTTTCCCGCGCCACAAGTTTCCGCTTCCAACTCTGGACAGCTGCCGCGTGTGACCGGGATCCGGCACTGGTCTACGCCGGACTACACCCGCGTGGCCATCGATGTGGAAAGTGATGTGAAGTTTGGCTCGCAGCGCATTTCGCATCCCGACCGCATCTTCTTCGACCTGCGCGATACGAAACTGGCATCCACGCTGGTGGGGAAGACTTTTGAAGTCGACGACGGATTGCTGAAGAAAATCCGCGTGGCGCAGTTTCAGCCCGGGCGGACGCGGGTGGTGCTCGAGGTCGATGACCTCGCCGACTATGACGCATTTCTTCTGCCCGATCCTTACCGGTTGATCATCGACATTCGTGGCAAGAACCTGCAAGCCAAAAACGGATCGAAGATTAACCCGACCAAGGCATCGCCTGAGAACGACGGCGACGCGGAAACCGATGGGCAGGCAGGCGACAACGCCACGGCCGGGGCGAATTCCCCTCAGCCAGATTCAGATTTTGAGACTGCGAGTGTCCAGACCAAGAGAGTTGCTTCGAAACCGGATCCTCTGCCCGCGCACGTGGAAAAAACCGCGTCTCACGACGAACCTTCGGAGGACGCGTCTGGCGAAACTTCACTGCAGGACAAAACGATCGAGACCCTGGCCAAAGTCGGCGGCAATTCATCCAGTTCCACAATCAAAAAGGTCATCGTGGAACCCGACGATGACGCCCCATCCGATGCCGACAGCCAGCCGCGTAAGGTGGCGTCGTCGTCTTCGCGCAAGAATCGCCATGCGAAATCTTCTTCGGCCACGAGGCAGAGCGACGCGGAATCGGCGGATGTCGAGGTTCGGGAAGCCAGTCCCACGGCGAGCGGCGACCGCTCGCTGATTCGCGCCTTGGGGTTGAAGATCGGCAAGATCGTGATCGATCCCGGCCACGGCGGACATGACACGGGCACGATCGGTCCAAACGGCCTGGAAGAAAAAAACCTGGTGCTCGAAGTCGGATTAAAACTCGGCAAACTGCTCGAAGGCCGTCTAGGCGCGGAGGTCGTGTACACGCGCAAAGACGATACATTCATTCCGCTGGAGACGCGCACCGCGATCGCCAACCAGCAGCGGGCCGATCTGTTCATTTCCATCCATGCGAATTCGAGTCACGATCCCGATGCGCGCGGAGTGGAGACGTATTACCTAAACTTCACTTCGTCTCCGGATGCGTTGGAAGTTGCGGCGCGCGAAAATGCGGTTTCTGAAAAATCAATCTTTGAGCTGCAGGACCTGGTCAAGAAAATTGCGCTGAAGGAGAAGATTGAAGAGTCGCGCGAGTTCGCCTCCGATGTTCAGGAGTCGCTGCATAGCGGGCTGGCAGCAAAGAATCCAGGAATTCGTGATCGCGGCGTGAAGAAGGCGCCGTTTATCGTGCTGATCGGCGCGAACATGCCGTCGATCCTCGCGGAGATTTCCTTCGTGAGCAATCCCGGCGATGAGCGGCGGCTCGAGACCAGCGAATATCGCCAGCGCATCGCCGAATCGCTCTACAGGGGAATCGCGAAATACGTGAACGGGTTGAGCGGTGTGAAAGTGGCGAGCAAGATCGAGAAGATCAGCGGACAGTAGAACCCCTCAGCCCGTACCGCGAGCTATCTCCAAGATTCCAATCTCTCCGGACGCATGCTTGGCAGGCGGGAAGAGTGCGCCGCGCCCCTACACAACCCGTAACCCCGATCACGGCTCCTCGTCATCACTGTTTCGAAATCCCCACTGCTCCGAAAACCGGCGAGAAGCCGTGTCTCCCATTTCCATTGACTTGGGAGTCCGGACGTCGATGAATACTCCAGACGGGTGTGCAGTCCGGAAATCGGGTGTATAGTGCTGAAACCTGGATCAGGTGGGGCCCTCGGGACGGTCTCAGGCCAACGTTAAAGCTCAAAGCGAGGGTAAGCAATGATGACTCATTCCTGGCCTTCTCTCTGCTTCACCTCAGGCGCGATCCTGGCCGGCTCAATCCTTCTGTTTGGACGTTCTTCGGAAAAGACAGACGAGAACTCTCCCGTAAAATTCACCGCGCGTACCGAGTTGGTTCTGATTCCTGCAATTGTTACCGACAAATCGGGCGATCACATCACCGGACTCAAGCAGGAAGACTTCACCGTGCTCGAGAACGGGGCCGAGCAGAAAATTGGCACGTTTGAGGAAATCCGGAGCGAGCCACACCAATTCGTTCGTCCGGCGGACGCCAATGAATTCAGCAATTTTGTAGAGGGCGCGCCTTCCACTTCGCGGATCACGGTCATCGTTCTCGACTTCATCAACACGCCCTTTATGGCGCAGGCGGATGCGCGCAAGGAGTTGCTGAAGTACCTGACGCAGTCGGTTGATGTGGGCGAGCCGACGGCTTTGTACACGCTTACGCGAACGGGCATTCAGGTGGTCCATGATTTCACCACCGATCCGCGCGTGCTGGTCGCTGCGCTCCACGAAGTAAAGGGCGACACGTACCAGATGGTCGATTCCGACGAAACTGTGGAAGCCATCACCGGAACCGCCAGTCCGGATGGAAGCAGTGGCGCCCCGAGCAAGAGTTCCAGCAGTTCGAAAGGAGCCGGCAACGCCGCTGTGCAAAGCGAAGCGGCCAGGTTGAAGACAATGCTGGAGGACTCGGCGCTGAATTTCAAGTCCTTCGAGCAGCGCCTCGCCATCACTTACACGCTGGACGGAATGCAACAGGTCGCTCAGGCACTGGCGGGATTTCGCGGGCGCAAGTCGCTGATCTGGGCAAGTGGAGGATTTCCCTTCAACGTAAGCGACAACTCGATGCACCTGGCTCCCGCCGGACGCGACACGCTCAGCGACGTGCTGCCTCTGTACGAGCACACCTGGCAACTGCTGAATGATGCGCAGATTTCGCTTTATCCCGTGGACGTCAAAGGTCTCGAAACGGTGACGGTGGCGAGCGCCTCCATTCGCAATCCGGGCAAGCATTATGGACAACACGCGATGTGGAAGCAGTTGGATACCGAGGCCACTCTCGAAACCTTCGCCGCGATGACCGGAGGCCGCGCCTATTACAACTCCAATGACCTGGTGAAGGGCTTTCGCGACGCGGTGAAGGATTCTTCTCAGTACTACATGCTCGGATATTATCTCGATCAGTCGAAGACGAAGCCGGGCTGGCGCAAGCTAACGGTCAAGGTCAAACGCGAGCATACGCAAGTCCGAGCGCGCAACGGTTTCTTTCTAACCAACGCCACAACCGATCCCGAAAGCAGCCGGCACAACGACATTTCCTCGGCTCTCGAATCACCACTGGATTACACCTCTCTGGCGCTGGTAGAGCGATGGGGCAAGATTGACGCGGCCAAAGATCCCAGTCAGAAACGTGTCTTCTATCAGCTCCATCTTTCGCCCGACGCGGGTGTGGTGAACGAAGCCGACAACAACCATGTTTTGCTGGACGTTGTTGCTCTGGCTTACACCCGGGAAGGGAAGCGCGTGGGAGAGCCCGTCGGCCAGAAGGTGGACGTGCATCTGAATGCCGCGAAGTTGGCGGTGATTCAGAACCAGGGGCTAGCTTTTGTCGACGCTTTGAATATGATTCCCGGGGAGTACACGGTGCGATTTGTTGTGCGCGATGAGTTTACCGGGCGGACGGGCTCGGTTGCGGCTCCCCTGAAAGTCGAGTGATGAAAAAAGACGATGTGTTTGGCAATTCCCAAAGTGCGCGTTACTGAATCGCGCTGCCCACCTGCGAGAAGATATTGCCAGCATTGGAGCCGATCAGACGGATTGTGCCTACCACAATCACGAGAACGACCGCCAGCATCACCGAGTATTCGGCGACGTCTTGACCGTCTTCGTCGGACCAGAACCTGTTCCACCATCCGTTGTATGTTGCCCGATTCATGACTCTCCCGTTACGACTCAAAACAACGCGCCTATGACCGCTAACAAGCTTGCGACGAGGCCGACACCGCTTGAAATTCTCCGCGAAACTCAGAAAAGTTCAGGCCCCATGGCTCGCGTTCTTGACCCACGGCCTCGAGTCCGACCTGGAACTCGGAGCTGCCCTTCATTTTCTTTGTCCACACCACGCGGAACTGCAATTTCCGCTGCCGGAAAAACAGGGTCACGTTCTCGCCCGTATTCAATGCGCGCCGGATCGCCCCCAGCCGCACTCCGCTAGCCGTGACATCCAGGGTGTGCGCCAACTCTTCGAAAACATTTCCGGCGCTATCATTGCCCTTGATTCGCACCGGAAGAACGGCTTTGGTTCGCTTGCCTTGCCGCTCCATCTTGACCGCAGTCGGCTGCATTCGTGCTTCACCCAGAGTTAGTTTCGCCCCAAATGCCTTGGCTGGGAATGGCTCGACCGTGTAGGTTCGCGCGGCACGAAAGTAATAGACGCCTAAGGCAAAGAAAAATCGTGGTTTAGGGTTCTAAGGAAACTTTTGTCGGCGAGCTGTGGTCTAATGGGAGAAGGCATCAGGTTTTGAGCTGTTCCATGAACTTCTCCCGGCGGCACAGAATTTTTCTAATTTTGGCGGTGTGGGGCGTAGCTGTCGGTTTTGCGGTTGCGGCGCCCCAGTCCGCGATGCCCGGCCCCAAAGCGATTCTTGCCCAGCAATTCGGCGGGTGGCAGATCGAGGGCGCGGCTTCGACGAGCCCAAATCCGGCCACGGCTGATCCTGCCAATGCCGCGGTGCTGAAGGAATATCGCTTCACCGATTTTGCCTCGGCAACTTACACCCGAGACGACGGACGCACGCTCAAGATTCGTGCTGCACGTTTCGCCGATGCTTCGGGAGCATTCGGAGCCTACACCTTTTATCTGCAATCCGAGATGAGAAGCGAGGACATCGGCGATCAAGGCGCCTCGCTCGGGCAACGCGTGTTGTTCTACCGCGGATCGGTGTTGGTCGATGCATTGTTTAGCCAGGAGTCGCCGATGGCTGGCGCCGAATTGCGCGAACTGGCGGGAGACTTGCCGACAGCGGCGGGAAGCGCGGCAAACCTGCCGACATTTATCGAGTTCATGCCGCGACGGCAGTATGAGGCGAATACGCAGAAATACGTGATGGGCCCGGCCGCTCTGGCTTCGTTGGCCGCGCCGGTTCCAGCGGGATTGGTCGATTTCAACAGCAGCGCGGAAGTTTCGCTCGGGAAGTACAACACTCCCAGCGGAGAAGCGACGTTGATGCTGGTTTCTTATCCGACGCCGCAGTTGGCCGCCGATCATCTGCGCCGCATCGATAACGCACACAAGATTCGGCAGCCGCAGGCTGGCATTGCGGAGATCGAAAGTTCGGGTTCGTTTTTCGACAAGCGCACCGGACCGATCGTCGCGATTGCTTCCGGGCCAATTTCAGAAGGCGATGCGAAATCGCTGCTTGGGATGGTGAATTACGAAGCGAACGTCACCTGGAACACGCCTAGCGATCAGCACGAAGTTCATGATCTCTACATGTTGATCATGAACGTGGTGATTTTGTGCGCGATTTTGGGCGTGCTTGCCCTCGTTGCCGGTGTGGCATTTGGCGGATTTCGCATTCTGATGAAGCGCTGGTTTCCAGAAAAGGTTTTTGATCGGCCAGAGCAAATCGAGTTCATCTCGTTGCATTTGACCGAGACGATCATCGAGGTGCCGTCCCCAACCGGGACTGAAGGCGGTCGCCCCGGGCCGCGGAATTCGGCGTAGGGTCCGTCCAAGCGGTTCTTGGAACAAGGTAAGTGGCTTAGAAATATTGGTTTAAGGTCTTCCCGATGCTGTTTTGTCTCAAAATGGTACACCTTGAAGCGCTAGTGACTTGTTTTGCAAGTAATTGAAAACAAAGACATTTATTTACGAAAAATCGCTTGACACCCTCGTTTTTCGGCTCATAAGATTTCGCCAGAAAGTTTTGACGGGATTTTGCACGCCTCCGTTGGAACTATTCTCCCTTGAAGAGAAGGCTGCCCAGTTGCCGGGTGGCCTTTTCGTTTCTCTGTTGAAAATTTGTGCATGAGTTCATCAGGCAAACTCGACGAAACGGCGGATGGGGAACCCCGGCGTGAATTCTGCGTATTCTTTCGTGCGAGTTGGCGTGCGCGTTTCTCACCAAGCGTGAGCTATCTCGGGA
>JASHRE010000746.1 GCA_030037515.1 Candidatus Sulfotelmatobacter sp. | reverse complement strand
ACCATTGGATCGAGCGTAGCGCGAATCTTGTCCAACTCCGCTCTAAAGAAATCCACTTTCATATGGACGTCGCAAGTAGTGCCGTCTTTCGCTATCTTGATTGCCCCCCCAAGGAAACGCGTCAGTCCACGGCGGCTGCCGGGGCCGCTTACGGCGTAATCCCACCAGTCGGACGCCTGCCGCAGCTGAACCATTTTCAAGTCAGCAACAACTTGCCCGCAGAAAAAGCCAGTCATATTACGCTTACTGAGTTCGCGAAGCCGGTTATGGAAGGACCAAAGAGTATCGTTTGCTCGTGGTCGAAAATATTCACGACGCTCCCACGCAGGATTGAGAATCAGCCTCAGCTGTGACTCGGGAAGCGGGCCTTTGGCGTGCGCGAGAACCAGTTTATATGCACGAGAATGATAGATATTCCCTTTTCCTCGGCGCTTGCACATGGCCCGAAATTTCTCCGGGTGCCAAGGCACCGGATAACCTAGGTCGGCCATGCTTGCCGGGTTGTTCAGGCAGCGGCGTGCCACCAGCAATGCGAACCAGAGGTCGGCATCAGTGGCATTAGGATTTCGCCAGTTGTCGCGAACCCATCGGGTCACCTTGTCGTCTTCTCGGTGAACATTACAGAAATGGGTGCTCTGAAAAATGGAGTCATCAGACCAAGGTGGGGAAAGGCCACGATCCCGCTTTAGCTTGATGCTGTAGCGTTCCCGAATCCAGTAGAAGAGTCCATCGTAGGATATCGCCACGTGTCTCCGCCTACAAATTTAAGATCAAACGAAACGTTCGGCGCCAGTCAGTATCGAACCAGAATTGACAGTAGCTGTTCAGTAGGGCTGCAAAACTTAAACCGTTTCCGCTGTGGCTTCGCCGTCCGATCGGTCATCTGTATATGTCCTCTTGCAGACGGATTTGTGCAGGAAAGCGACAACCGAGAATCGCTCCCCCACGACCGGGCCAAGGTTTCCATGCAGTTCGTGGTTGTTATCGCAGATCAGCAGATCACGCGGTCCTAATTCTGCGGAGTATCCGTAGCGTGGGAACACAAGGCGGCCGCCAACGAAAGAACCGAGCGCGGTAATCCCAACCAGCGTTCCTGAAACATTATTCCCGTCCTCGTGTGCTTTGAACACAATCGTTTGGTTAAGTTCTACGGTGCTGAACACGGTTCCGAATAATGTGTATACGCAACCCATCGTGTCAAGATTCTGGACGACTGCAACTGGGTCAGGGATTGCGGTCAAGCGATACTTCGCGTACTCGCGTTCGATTTCCTCGTCGCTCATTTCGCTCATGGGTCGTGACGGCGACCATGTAGTTTTGAGGCTTTCGGGTAGACGAGGGACCCGGTCGTAGTTGTCTTCCTTTTCGCCATCGTAACGCCAGGTGTGTAGCGCCATGGTGGACGCGAAGTCGTAGTATTCGGGCAATTCTTCCTGGATTTTATCGTCCATGAACTGAAGCGTAGGACGGAGTGCGGACATCAATTGCGGTTGCTCCATCGTCGGAACAGAGCGGATGTTTGTCCATCCGTTTCCCTTCACATATACGGGATTCAGCGGGAAAAACCCGACCGTCAATTTCGTGCCTGGCCTAAACTGTCCATACCGCAGTTTCAAGCCACGTTTTTGACCGCTGGCTTTGCGCTGGCAATCATCCCAGTCCGCCGATTGTAGGGCTGCGAGCAGTTGGTTGTAAGCTGCCTCGGGTAGGGACTTGGGCAGAAGCAGGAACTTTATCTGCATAACCTTCTTGCGGCGCCGTTCCACTTGGTCGCCGTCAATATAGAGATACTCACGCTCAGTCCAATCCCAATAAACGATGTTCGGCTCGATCTCGTCGCTACCCATGTCCGGGGTGAGGAAACGCAGCTTCCTCTTTTCTCGACCAGGAATGAGGTTTATCTGTTGCCAAGAAGGCGGCATCTAGCATTCTCCCCGTGCCGCACTGGTCACTGCGCTATACATCAGCTGGGTTGCCCGCAATTCGCCGAGTTGCTTAACGGAGTCCATGAACTTGTGTTTCTCGACGAGTGTCAAAACAAAAATGCACCCGACCGCGAGACGGCCATCGGGACCCTTCTTATCGGCGTCGTCATCGTCGGCGGCCACAACGCGAGGATCTGGGCTTTTTGCCAGATCGGGCACCTCCACCGCAGCAGTACCACTTAATGCGGTAGGTTTTACCGTATTCTTTTTGCTATTTCGTTGGGATTTCTTGGCAGGGGCTACAACCCATTTGAGTGAAGGGACTCCTTCCTCTTCCTGGTACAGCCTGATCCAATTTTCGGCTGTCTTGCGGTCCAATTTGTGCCTATCGCAGACGCTTTTCCACCGTCCCTTTCGGCCTCTGTTAAGGCCGTACTTCTTCAACCACAGTTTCATCTCATAAAGAATGTGGCCGATCTTGAGGCGAGATGGCTTCAACACCTTCATTTCCCGGTCCAGCTCTGTCTCTAGATACGCCCACTTCTGTTCGATCAGCTCCTGCTCTTCGGCGGAATATTTCTTAAATCGGCGCTTGGGTTGTGCCATGCCTTCCCCCCCAACGAATCGGTATTGTCTCGCCCACAGCCAGCGTATGTCTCGTTACGGGGGTAATGTTTCCTACCAATGCGAGATCGGAAATACTACTGCTCACATCGGGGGGCAACAACTGTACACGCGAGTATGAAGCTACTCTTCCTAGACGTAGACGGCGTAATCATAAACCGCACCAGTCTTCCAAAATCAGGTACGATAACCCTGATCCCAATTGTGTCGCCCGCCTAAACGAGCTTGTCGAGCAAAGTGCGGCGAAGGTCGTAGTAACTGGGGCCTGGCGGATGAATCGAAACGTCAACGAGCTTCAACAGCTGCTAGAACGATGGAGCGTTCGGTGCGTGGTCATTGCCCAAACACCCTACGGGCCGCGAGGCTGTAACCGGGGTGAGGAGATCGGCAAGTTCTTTCAGGAGTGGCGGGGTGAGGAGATTCGATCATTCGTCATCCTTGATGACCATGCGGATTTCGGTCAGTTTCTGCCACAGTTGGTCCATACGCGCTACGACTCCGGCCTCACGCTAAACGATGTAGGAATGGCGATGAAGATCTTGGGTGAGCAACGGACAACAAGCGCACGGCCTACCCCCACCAGAACGATCTCCCAACAAAATGCCGTTCGATGAAGGTGGGATTGCTATTTCGCCCTCAGCTTAGACTCTTGGTCGGCGCGAAAGCTTTGCAAGTCCGGATGCTCCAG
>JASHRE010000745.1 GCA_030037515.1 Candidatus Sulfotelmatobacter sp. | reverse complement strand
ATAGCCCGACTTCGTTTGGCAAAGTGCTTCGCACATCATGTCCATAGTCGATCTGCATTCCCTGCCGCTCCCCGAATTCCTTGCACCAGCTTTTCATGCCCGCAACAGCGCCCAGATATTCCAGTTGTACGGAGTGCAAATCGTGCGACAGGGTTTGCACGTCACCCGAAATCGCTTTTGTTTCTTCTCGTAGTTGCTCTACTCGCTGCTGCGTTTCCCGCGACAACTCAGGAGAGTGCTCTCGAAGCTGTTCGAGTTCGACTGCCAACATGGCGAGACGTTGGTTAATATCGTCGTGAAGCTCTCTCGCGATACGGGCACGTTCTCGCTCCTGCGCTTCGATCAACTTCCGGGTCATGCCTGAAAGCATCTCTTCCATCTGCTTGCGACGGGTAATGTCCTCTGCAAGGATGAGAATTCCTCCCACAGTACCTTCAGAGGTCTTCCAAGGGCGAACTTCCCAACGCGCCCAGTGAGGGCCGTCTCGCCCATCCCAACGATCCTCATCCTCTCGCAGGGTCTCCCCCTGAAGACCGCGGTGGTGAACCTCTTTCCAACGCTCAGGCATATCTGGAAAAATCTCGTAGTGCGAACGCCCTACAACCTGCTCTCTGCCGGATAAATAATCAGTACACCATCGGTCACTGACTTGCAGATAGCGCATGTCACGATCGAGCATCGCAACCGGCGCTGGCACGTTCTTAACGAAAACTCTCAGCAGTTCCTCATGCGCTAGGAGCGATGTGGTCTGTTCCTCTAAAGCTCGATTCATCTCGCGCACTGCCTTTTCTGCCTGTTTCTGCTCAGTAACGTCTATGCCGATCCCAATGTAACCTGCAAACGAGCCATCTTGATTGAATCTGGGTACGCCGAGGTCCAGAATCCAGCGGTACTCTCCGTCGTAATGTCGGAGCCGATATTCCATCCTGAACTTTTCTCGCCGATCAAAAGACTGCTGGTAGGTATCGAGGCACCGCTGCAAGTCGTCGGGGTAGACACCTTCCGCCCAGCCGTTTCGAAGCTCCTGCTCCAATGAACGTCCGGTGAAATCCAGCCACGGTTTGTTGAAGTAAGTGCAGAGCTTGTCGTTACCCGACTGCCAAATCAGAACCGGAGCAGTATCCGCGAGAGAGCGAAAGCATTCATCACTTTCGCGCAGAGCGAGTTGCGACCTCTTGAGTTTTTCCGCTCGCACGCGCTCGGTCGCGTCTCGAATTGCACTGATGGCGAAAGTTTCAGACCCGATAGTTAAGCAGCTAAGGCTGACATCCACCGGAAATTCACTCGCATCGCTCCGCAGGGCTACGATTTCCGGCACCTGCATAAATTGGTTTTCTGGGTTCGCTAAGAGGTTCTCCCGGTGCCGCCGATGCCGTTTGCGGAATCGAACCGGGAACAGGGATTCGACCACCATTCCAATCAACTGCCCACGACTCAATCCGTAAAGTTTCTCCGCTTGCCGGTTGGCAGCGACAATTTCTCCCACTCGATTCACGACCAGCATGGCATCAGGGGAAGCTTCGAGTACGGCATGACAGTTTGTGTCAGCCCACTCGGTCGTGCCACCTTCATATTGTGAGGAGGTAGCCATACAGCAACTTCACGGGCATTGATTTGAATAACAGTACAGTCACAACACAACAGGAGTCAACTGTTGAGCCGATTGCCATTCTCCTCGAGCCTACGGCTCAAAAGGTATACCCGCTGCACCAGCAAAATCCAAAATTCTGGGCAAGTGAAATCATTCGTTTGCGGCTGCTGCGGCGAATCTTGATGCGAGCGGACAAATCTCTGTGAGAGCGTAATGGGTGGTATCAACGGAATGTTTGCCGAGCTAGATCGCGACGCCACAGTCGCGCGACTTCGGGCAGGCAAGGCGCATTGGTGCGGCATGAAGCGTGTCGAAGGCCGATGGCCCTATGGCGAGCATCCATCGCGCGAATACGATGCCGAGCGCGCGATTGTCGCACGGATCCGTGAATTACATGCAAAAGGCATCAGCAGTCGCGCGATTGTGAAGTTATTGAGCGCGGAAGGCACGCGCACGCGATATGGCTGCGAGTTTCATCGGTCCTGCCGCACCTCCCGACTGCGGTGCCGGATCGGATGCAACGACTGTGGATCCACGCGCCCCAGCCGGGCCAACTTGTTCGCATCGATCCGATCATTCTTGCGCTTACGCCGTTTCGACCCCTCCATCAGACGCGGGTTGGCCACCAGCACCTCGTGTCCCTCCCCGCGATGACTTCCTGCACCCAGGGGGAGTGCGTCCCCACTTCCATCACCACCCGCGCTGGCGGTAAGGCCTGGAAGAACTCTGCCACCTCCGCCTGCCTCGTCTGTATCTGCCCTTCGCTTAGCGTCTCCCCTTGCAAACCCAAAATGCAGTAGTGGCTCCGTTGGTCTCCCAAATCCACTCCCACCGTCAGCCGGTCCAGATTGGGGCTCAGCTCGCCTCGCGGACCCGCTTCTGCTGGGCTCGCCGAAGTCGCCTTCAGGTCCAGCTTTCCTCTCAGTTTCTCCACCAGCTCCGCCAGTACTTCCTTGGGTTCTCGCTGCACTGGGCGCTGAGCTTTCGCCCGCTTCGCTTTCGGTTCCTTCTTCCTGGGAGAATTGCTATTCTGCTTCAAGGTCGATCTCCTTATCTATTGTGATGGCACCCATCGAGTGCGTTTGATCACTGGTAGCTTAACGCGATCCGTGATCGGGGGATCGACCTTCTCATCCCATCTCAGAATCCTCGGGCAAGGGTTCTGAGGTAGTCGCCCAATTTCAACAGTTGACAGCTCTGTACCATATTGCGAGATATTGACGGTGATTCCGGGATTTACCACTCTTTTCATTCGAGGATACATAGTGCAAACAAATTGGTTCGCGCGTCCCGTCCTGCACGTGAAAGACGTTGAGACCTCGATCCGTTTTTACGTTGAACGCCTCGGCTTCACTTGTCCCTGGCGCTATGATGAGGACGGAGTTGCTCAGGTCGATCGGCAGGGCTGCGCGCTTATCCTGGCCGACACGTGGCCGGAGAAGATCGGCAAGGGTCTGATGTTTATTTCCTTGAATGTCGAGCCCCATTCACGCGAGGCCACAATCGGCGCAGTGGACGCGCTGCGCGCCGAACTTGAGGCAAAGGGCGTTCCGGTGAAGGAGGGATCTTGGGGTTACCGGCTCCTCGTGGTAAATGATCCAGACGGTAATCAGCTCTTCTTCAACTATCCGCCTGAGACTGCATCGTGACAAACCGGTCACTTTAGCTTTGCAGTCAAGAGCCGGAGCGTGTCTTAGCGAGATGCGGCCGCGCTCCTGACGCCCAGGCATGCGAAAAATGCATAAGCAGAGAACGGCCTGAGACGATCCGCCCAGAAGAGGGATGAGATGTGTGTATCGCTAGACCTCAGGCAGTTTCCGACATCGTCCGTGCCGCTACTTGCACACCCCTCCGTCGCCTTGGTAGGCGTATCATCTGCGTCATGAATAGGCGCGGGAATCCCAAGTGGGGCCAACCACTACAACACGCCCCCGCCGGACCGACCGAGTTTGACATGGAGGTCAGACGACTGCGACTAACGCGCACGCAATATGTCGCTTCTGCGGAGTTGCGGTGCTGGTGTGAGCGGCACCGGAACCACTTTTACGTGCCCGAATGGCTTCTCGAAGCCTGGAGGATCAAAGTTCAGGACACCTTCAGCGGCGTAGCCTAGCTTCGAACGACGACAAGATGAAAATCAAATGATGAAATTGCGATATTGTAGCTGAGGGATTTTGAGTGCAGCGATATTTCGCCAACTGCGAATTGCGAGTTCAGGAAGGGAACAACAAAAACCGCCATGCGATTGCACAGCGGCGTTGGCAGTGGGTCTCTCGCGGGAGTACATCCCGATTCACTCGTGCCTGCTGCGATCACTATATCATGCTGACGGCACGAAACGTGTTAGTCGAGTGTAAAAGCGCGACTGTCCCCTCTCTTTCTTCTCTTTCTCAGCAAACGGTGGTGCCGGCGCCCTCATTACCCTACGGCGTGAAGATCTCTGCGTCGTTCTCCTGGCTGCTAAGCTCGCCACCGGCGGCCAGCACTTGGCCGTTTGAGATCGTCGTCAGCGTGAGCCCGCTGAGAGATTGCTTCAGGCTGGCCGTCGGCGTCCACTCATTGGTGGACGGATCGTAGAGGGCGGCTGCCGAACTACCAGGCCCGGCCGGCTCCCCAGCAGGCGTCACGCCTGCAACCAGAACCTCACCGTTAGCAAGCAGCGCCAACGGGCCGACGTTGATGTCCGCGGCGCCGAGAGTCGGTTCCCAAACGTTTGTGGAGGAATCGTAGAATTGGCTGGCGGAACCCGCATCGATCAGCACGTCGCCATTGGGAAGCAGCGCGGCGGTGTTTGTGCTAACGCCACAGACAGCCAGCGGTGACGTCAAAGTCCACTGACCGTTCAAGAAAAGCTCCGCCGTGCACGAAGCGTCATCGTCGCCACTGCCGCCTCCTGCAATCAAGACCTCTCCGTTTGGGAGCAGAGTCAATGGCGCATTAACGCGCGCATAGTTCATGCTGCCGGTTGCCGTGATGGTATTCGTGGTGGGATTGTAGAGATCGGCGGAATTGGTTGGCGACTCGCCGCTGATATCTGACGTGGTGATTTTAGTAAAACCACCCGCAATCAACACTTCGCCGTTTGGGAGACGCACTGCGCTGTGATTAACACGGGGCACGCTCATGGGGGCTCCGGTGTAGCTCGATGTTTCAGTGGAAGGGTTATACAACTGAGTGTTTTTCAAAACTTTATAACTGGTCTCGGTGATACCCCCAGTAACGAAAACCTCGCCGTTCGCAAGCAGCGTTGCCGTGTGGCCGAATATCCCGTTCTCCAAGGTGCCGGCCGACGTCCACGTGCCCGTAGAAGGGTCGTACAGATCGGCCCTGGCGGTATCTCCTTCGTTAGCGATAAAACCGGCCAGAACCAGCACTTGGCCATTGCTAAACAGTGTAGCGGTATGGAACTGGCGAGCTACGGGCAGGCTGCCGGTGTAGCTCCAAGTGGCGGAAGCCTGACCCTGGACCGGGGCGGTAGTGGCCACTGCCAGTCCGAGGGCGAACAATCCTGACAACACGTTTGTGAGAATCCTCATGACTTTCTGTGTATTCATGCGAGTGGCGTCTGCCTCCTTATAGAAAACGGATCGTGCACCGCAATCTAGCCCCACTTCTCGCCGATGTTGTCGTGGGGGTATCAGGACCATGTCACGCTTTTGTAAAAAGAAAACGTTTCTTAATCCGAAAGCAACCGGAGGGGAATCGCAGTATAACGCGATCAGCAACGCTTTCTTTCCGTCAATCGACGCCTTATTCCACGTCTTTCCTTTCCAGTGTTCGTTGGTAACAATCCGCAGCCGGGAGTTCAGGTTTCGGAGAGCGTCCTTCGCGACCGGATAGTAGTTGGTGCCGATCGTGTGGTATCGCATCTGGCACGGGATGTCTGTATTCATACTCTGCAGGTACGTCATGCCCAAGCCGGGTAGGTTCGGATTCGGGTACTTGAAACGCTCGAGCGCGGTCATTTGACCCGTCAGAGCGCAAACACCAACAGTGGCAGAAGGTTCGCTGGCCATCAATTCGCGGCTGTAGAGTGAGCGCATTTCGTCGCCGTCAATCGCCCAAGCGGTGACCGCCCATCGGCAAGTCGAGCAGGATGTAGGCTGCTTGTTCTTCCTGGGCCGGCAAGATGCCGTCGCGCAGCGATTGCTTCTTGACTGCCTCCAGGGCATCAAGCCAAGCATCAAAGTCGACGATTCGGCTTATCCGCTCGATTAGCGGTTGGAGACTCGGCAATCTAGATTCAAGTTCTCGGCTGAATTCTACGAACTGCTTCACTACCTACAGCATCTTCTTGCGCGATTTCTCGGGTTCTGTCTTGAAGGCTGGGAAAATCCGGTGATTGCTAGCTTCTATTCGCCAGAAAGCATTGGCGGCGGTCCGCAATCGCATGCTCATGGGGAAACCCTCGCCATCAAGTTCCACAACATAGGCGGGGAATTTCCCTGCGCGCTTCACCCACTCGTGGGTCACTTCATCAATCTTGAGATCGGATAGGGCATGATGAAGTTGGCTAATCATAGGCGATCACTCCCGCGCGACAGAATGTGTCTTTGAAACTTGGGCTGAAGGAGGAGCCGAATATTTCCGGAGGGAAGGTGTACCGAAGCATTTGTGGGACTTCCAAATTCAGATCACTGCAGACGCTGGTGGTGTCGCGCAGTGGTCCCAGATACGACGCTGGGAAATCTTTACGACCGAGGAAGGGCGTATGCAGATGGCGATCTCTATTGCGCCGGGCGATTCTGTAGCGCACTTTGTATACCGGTCGGACGATCACCGTCGTCGGAAACTGGAAATTATCAGTTCCGGCTTTACGATAGATCCCATGATAGTTGCACATGTGGCTGCCAAACTCGATAGGCCTGCATACGCCGACGTGAATCGGGCATGGCCACGCTCCATGGATGCGGGCAATGGAAGAGGCCATCTGTGTCAGCGCGCCTGCAGTGGGAAACGGATACGTTCCGAACGAGGAACCCGTGGACGGATCGTGGTACATGGCAAACAATCCTTTCACTTCCAGATCGATGTCGTAGTTCACTTTGCCTCCTGGGACGAACGCGGAGTCTCGCGCGTAACATGCTATGTGAATTCGGGGAAATTTTCCCGGATACTTTCGGATGTTAGGCCCGGCGGGACAAGGTCTCACGTTTTACTCAGTCAGGCGAGCCGTGAAGACTGCCAAGGCCAAGGGTGACGGGTAACATTACGACGCAACTCAGCCTCAGGTCGAGTGGTTAGCCTTGTCGGGATCTTCCGAATGTGCTTTTTTCCCTCGAAAGCAGGCAAGGAGAAAAATGCATAGGCCCAGAATGGTGGGAGACTATCCAGCATCACACGTAACAGTGGCATCGCTGCACTTACTGCTTTTGGCACTTTTTCTCGCGCTCTCTGGTTGCCGATCGTCCAGATTCGCTAGTGCTCCCTCCATTGAGTTCACAAAGATTCCATCGGCGGCGCAGGGTGGCGACGAAAGGGGGGTAGAGATCATCGCAGGGCGCGTTCATGGATCTCATCCAGGTGAGCGGATGGTAATCTATGCGCACAGTGGGCCATGGTGGATTCAGCCCGATCCCGATCATCCATTTGTTTCGATTCAGTCCGACTCGACATGGAGCACCCCAACTCATCTCGGGTTTGACTATGCGGCCCTGCTGGTAGAACCGGGCTACGATCCGCCCTTTACCACGGATCTAACTCCCACCACCTTGGATGGGCTGGTGGCGTCGGTTGCGATTGCTAAAGGCTCTGGCTCACCGACCTTCGCGCCCACAAAACCTCTGAAGTTCAGCGGATACGACTGGGCTGTCCGCACCATCGAGAGCATGCGCGGAGGATCAGAAAACGCCTACGACCCCGATAATGCCTGGACGGATGCGAGCGGAGCACTGCATTTGCGTATCAACCATAGGTCTGGTCGGTGGTACTGTGCCCAAGTCGTACTAACCCGCAGTCTAGGATATGGCACTTACATTTTGAGAGTGCGGGATGTCTCCCATTTAGAACCAGCTGAGGTTTTTAGCATGTATACCTTCGACGAATTTCACGGAGATCAGTATTACCGTGAAATGGACGTTGAGATGAGCCGATGGGGAGATGCCGCCGATCAGAGCAATGCGCAGTATAGCATTCAGCCATTTTATGTGCCCGGAAATGTATATCGGTTCAAAGCTCCAGCAGGCCCACTGACGTATA
>JASHRE010000744.1 GCA_030037515.1 Candidatus Sulfotelmatobacter sp. | reverse complement strand
ACCAGGTAAATCACGCTGTTTTGAACCTCAGGGACGCGGCGAATATTGCGGCGAATATTTTGGTGCGGAAGGGGGGACTTGAACCCCTATGCCTTTTGGGCGCCACCCCCTCAAGATGGTGTGTCTGCCAATTTCACCACTTCCGCACTTAAAAACCAGTTTGTTTTCAATTGTTTGACCGGAACCGTTGTTGAGGGCCGGTTCCAGTGTATTCATTTTTGTCACTACCTTTTGCCGCAAGCCTATGCACGAAGCCTTGCGGTGCTCCAAGCCGCCGAGCCGGACAAACAACTTCTGCACGGCGTTGGCCTGCGGATGCACGTAGCGCATCGTCGTTTTAATGTTATCGTGGCCGGCCACATACTGCAATGTAAAGAGGTCCGTGTGCTCGCCGGCCTCGGTCAGGAGGGTGTGGCGAAGTCCATGCAACCCCGCGTCCGGGTGCGTGTGGATCTTCTTCCGCAGATCGCCGATCTGGGTTTCGAGCACCCATGGCCCCAGCGACCGCGCCGGGTCACCCGGATGGGTGAATACATAGGCGCATAGGGAGGCCGAGATCAGCCTTTCCAGAACCTCTTTCATGGCGGGATCGATGATCAGCTCGCGCTGTCTCGCCAGCCGCTTCAGGTCCCGTCTGATGAAGAGCGAGCCGACGATGTTTTCCTCGATCGGCTCCGGGAATAAGCGCACACAATCCTTCATCAGATGGAGTATCTCGCCGCGGCAGATGCCGCAGTGGCGGGCCAGAATCGAAGCAGAGCGCAGCGGTTCTTCGGCGCTTTCGATCCACGCCTGGTAAGCTTCGGCGCTGAACACATAATCGGTCTCGCGCTCCGCACCTTCGTCCTTGGTGTACTGCTCGATCACCGGCACCTTATCCGTCAGCTTGAGCTTGCGGTGAGCGTAACGGAGCGCCTTGCGCAAGGGGCGCCAGATAGCGGTTTACAGTCGTCTTGGTGACCGGCGCCCCATACCATACGTGGCTTCATCCTCGACGTGCATGGCCGTCTGACTATTTTCGACACCGAGTACGAGGGCGAGGAAGAGAAATGACTCAGCCACAGAAGCTGTAACCGGCGACGATGACGCAACGTGTTCCAGATCTCCTGCAGTCTGGATCGCAGGCAACGCGGCAAGTACATCGGCTCAGCTTTCCGCAGGGCCGGACTCAATCATTGCCCGCCAAGCGGATGGCCGGGAAGGATGCGATAGGCGAGAACCTGCGCGGCGAGTGGAGTGCCGGCCAACTTGGTTGTTTTCAGCAACAGTTCAAAATACGGCAGTCTGCGCAACTTGAGTTGTTCCTGGAAGCCGCGCAACGAACCCTCGGAAGTAAGAAAATCCCCAGCCGCCTCCGTCGCTTCAGAAGTGGTGCCCGCGATCATTAACACGTCGGCCGAATGATCGTCATTGGGAATGTAATCGATGACCGCGAATCCAATCGAGTCGCCGGGGGCGATGGGGGAAATATAAGTGACGCTTTCCCCGGTATGCGGACTGCGGTTTCTCACCAGCATTACGTTGGAATCGAGATCGTAGCCAATCGTGAAATTCAGGCGGTCCTCAAAGAGCTTGCACCATGGGTTGGAGCGGCTGCTCCCGATCAGGATCACATTGTCTGTCCCGATAGCTCGGGGCCGGAATTCGCGGGCGTACTGAAGATGAAGCCGGCTGAAGCCGGGTTCGAGGGCCATGATTCTTTCCGCGACACGGAAGTCGCCAAGGCTGCCGTTTCTTCGCGATGCGATGAGGATAAGCTGGCTCTTCAAATCGGGATCCAGATGCGACTCCTGTATCTGCTCCACGTAGCCGTGATTCAAGTAGTCACTGAGCGAGATGCTCTGCTTGAGAATATCTTCGATCAGGGCGACAGAGGTATCGGCCACGACAAGATCGGTTTCGCGGGGAGAGTCGAGGAAGTCCGACCAGAAGGGGCCCACGGCCGGCTCGCTGCGCCATGCGTCGATCCGGCGCTCCAGTGCGCGGTTGCGAAGGAAGAGGGAGATGCTTATGGCGAAGAGGCCGAGGATGAGAAGAACCACTGCATAGCGGCGCATTCGCTGCCAAGTTCGGCCCGTAAGCCGGGGAGCGTCAGCGGGTTGCGGCTCGGAGGCTGACCGGGGATGTTCCGGTTGCGGTGGTTCCGTCGCGATTACGGGCTGGGGCGGGCGCTCGGTGAAGACGGGGGTATAACTGCCTCGCGGAATATCAACGCGGATCGGCTCGTTGGCGCCCTCGGCGGCAAAGTAGGTGGCGATACGCTTGCGCAGCTCCGAGGCGTTTACACGAACGATGTTGTCGGCGCTGGTGTCGTAGTCTTCCTGGCGGCCGAAGACATGGATGCCAATCTCGATTTCGGAAACGGGGTGATGATCTCCCTGGAGTGAGCGCTGGCCAACATAACGCAAAAACTCCTGCAGCCGCGCAGCACGCTTCAGTTCATAGCTGCGGCAGATTCGCTCCAGAAGCTCGAAACATTGAGCGGGGTCTATCGCCGCTGTTCCGTTGTGAGTCGCGGTTGCCACGGCATCCTCTCCCGGACATATCGAAAACCGATGGCGCGAACTTGTTCTTCTTACGTAAAGCCTATGTTAGAGCAAGCTCTTCTTACAGCGAATTCTCTTGCCAGACCCGGACCGAAAACCGAGTCTGATCCCTATGTTTCCGGTCCTCAT
>JASHRE010000743.1 GCA_030037515.1 Candidatus Sulfotelmatobacter sp. | reverse complement strand
CGACCACGGTAGAAATCTTTCACCGCGGAGTGCGAGTTGCCTCCCACATCCGGGCGCACAAAGCCTACACGGCGGTGACTCAATCGGTGCATCGTCCCAAGTCGCATCAAGCCCACTTGGACTGGCCCCCCTCGCGCCTGGCGCTAAATCCATTTCACGATTTCACTTCTCAAAATCGCCCGGCAAGTCGGTGATTCCTCTGATATATCGTGTCACGACATATATCAACCGCGTGCGAGGATAACCTTCCAACATACGACCAACAACTGCGCACCAGTGTGCCAGCCATGCGGAGGACTACACAGGAGCAATGTCCTGCCGGCAAACGGCGGGAGAATATCGTAGGATAAATGGCATGGCGGAAGATGACGGACTCGACTGCCTCGACCTGCTGCAAGAAACGCCCGCGATCCTGCGCGGCCTGATCCGCGAACTCTCGCACGACGACGCCCATTGGAAGCCGGCGCCCGACCGGTTTTCGGTGGCCGAGGTATTCGCTCACCTTTCGCATTCGGAGGACCACTGCTATCGCACGCGCGTAGACCAGTTCCTGAACCAAGAATTGCCGGAATTCGAACAGGACGATGCGCAGATGTATCTCGATCTATACCGCGACGCCAATGCCGAGGATTCCTTCGACCATTTCGAAGAGCAGCGCCAGACCAACATCGAGTTCCTGCGCACGCTGCCGCGCAGTGCCGGCGGACGGAAGGCCATGCACACAGTCGCGGGAGAGATCACGCTCCAGCAGATGCTGCATGAATGGGCGATGCACGATCTGGGGCACATTCGCCAGATTGCCGAACTGGTGCGTGCGCGCAAGCACTGGCAGGCGGCGGGGCGATTGGGGGAGTTTTATCAGCTCAGGCCGTGAAAAGCACCGCTCCCTGGCGGTCGCGGCTTCTGCCAGCAAAATGAGAGGCAGTCGCGCCAGGAGTTGCGTGAACGAGCGTAGAAACCCCACACTCTGCGCGGATAACCGTTTCTTCTCGTGTTCTTTTCGCGGTTTTTCTCAAGGGGATGACAGTTTAGAGCAGCGGCGCTTGGGACAGATTGGCGTCCCTACTTCGCTCATTAAGCGTTGGAACACTCGCGCGGTTAACGAGGACACAATTCCAGATTCCCAGCTTCAGCGCGATTTGCCAGCAATGAAAAAGAGCAGAGCGAATGCAAACTGCGTCCGGCCCGAAAACGGTGATGCCGGTGCATCTTTTCAAAAACCAGACCGTTAAGATGCGGAGTACGCGCGATTGATGCAAGATCGGGAGACCGAAAGAACAGCCCTAAAACGTGTACACGGTCGGTGTAGAATTCTGGGCTCGGCTGACCTCAACCCCGCTTCTCAAGCCGGAGCAGAAACCGGTGCCCGACCATGCGATCTTCTGCATCCCTGATCCTTCCCCTGTTAGCTTCCTTGGCCTGGCCACAACAACCGCAGCCCATGACCAACATCGAACGCGATCGCGCGCTGGAAATACTGCAGATGGTCGGCAACGATGTGAAAAAGCACTACTACGATCCCAAATTTCACGGGGTCGATTGGGACGCGCAAGTTGCCCAAGCCAAGGCAAAAGTCGAGAAGGAGACTTCATTCAATATGGCAATGTCGCATATCGCCGCGGCCCTCGACAGCCTTCACGATTCCCACACCTTTCTGATACCCCCCCGACATGCCTATGTTCACGATTATGAATTCCGCTATCAGATGGTCGGGCAGCACTGTTTCATAACGGAAGTTCGTCCCAAAAGCGATGCTGGTACGAAAGGCCTGAAAGCGGGAGATGAAATTCTCACTATCGACGGTTATACGGTCGACCGCACCGACTTCTGGAAGGTGCAGTACGTGTTCGATGTATTGCGTCCGCAACCCGGGCTGCGGCTGGAAGTGCGCGATTCTGTCGGTAACGCCCGTCAGGTCGACGTCGCGGCTGTGATGCGGGAGAAAAAACGTGTCGCCGATCTCACCGGAGCCAACGCCGGGGCTGACATCTTCGACCTTATTCGTCAGGGTGAGAACCGGATGCATCTTCTGCGACCGCAATACTTCGAAGTTGGCAACGACCTGCTCATTTTGAAAGTGCCGGAATTTATATTTACTGTCCAAGCCGCGGACGAGATGATTGGCAAAGCACGGAAGCACAACGCCCTGATCCTCGATCTGCGGGGAAATCCTGGAGGAAGCGTGGAATCTTTGAAGTACCTGCTTGCCGGCGTGTTTGACAAGGAGGTCAAGATCGCTGACCGCATTGGAAGAAGGGAAGCCAAGCCGGATGTTGCCAAGCCATCGCATGATCCATTCAGGGGCAAACTCGTGGTGTTGGTGGACTCACGCTCGGCATCCGCCGCCGAGCTGTTTGCCCGCATCGTGCAACTGGAAAAGCGAGGCATCGTCATGGGCGATCAAAGCTCGGGCAGCGTGATGGAGGCACAACACTTCAACGAGAAGCTCGGTCTCGATACCGTCATTTTCTTCGGCGCCTCCGTGACGGAATGGGACCTCATAATGTCCGACGGCAAGAGCCTGGAGCACGTCGGAGTCGCACCGGACCAGACCATCCTGCCCAGTGGGCAAGACATTGCCAACGGACGCGATCCAGTTCTGGCGGAGGCCGCCACATCGTTGGGAGTCAAATTGAGCCCGGAGGACGCGGGGAAAGCATTCCCCTTCGAATGGCCGGTGGAATAGCAGCGGGCCGCGGCGTCATTCCGCTTGAGTGACGTTCCCGTCCATGGGGGTAGAGTATGCTCCAAACCAAAGCTCACCCCAACTTGCGAGTGTTCATGAGTTCTGGTTTGGCTGCGTCCTCCCGAAGCTGCCGGGGAGAGCGAGGGTTACTTTCGATGGCTTGCGCATCTTGGTTAACGAAATTCGTCCGTTCTATAATCGAAACGCCTCCTCGCAATTTTCAGGCCTCGGAATCCGGATGCAGCCTACTGTCCTGATTTTTTCAACGACTCGCTGGTTTCCAACCGCTCGTCTGGGGATGGCGCTGGCGAACTCGGGATGTGCCGTCGATGCAGTCTGCCCTTCCCGTCATCCGCTAGGCCTGACAAAAGCCGTTCGCCGACTCTTCAGATACAGCAATTTTGCGCCTCTGCGCTCTTTGATGCGTGGCATTGCGGCATCCAATCCAGACTTGATCATCCCCGGGGACGATCTCGCCACGGACCGTTTGCATGAACTTTATCGCCGGGAATCACTCCGCCCCGACAAAAAGTCAAACCTTTGTACATTGATCGAACGCTCGCTCGGATCCCCCGAGAATTTTCCGGTCGTTTACCAGAGAGCCGGCTTCCTGCAGCTGGCACAGCAAGCCGGAGTTCGCATCCCGAAAACGTCACTCATCCGAGATCTGGGCGAGCTTCAGCGCTGGACGGCTGAAACGGAATTTCCGATCGTGCTGAAGGCCGATGGAAGTTCAGGTGGCGAAGGCGTCAAAGTCGTGCGCACGATGGCAGAAGCGCAACACGCCTTTCGCAAGCTACACGCCTCCCCCCTGCTTGCTCGAGCCTTGAAGCGAGCACTGTTGGACGGCGACACAAATCTGCTGTGGCCATCGCTGTTGCGCCGCCGTCCAGTTGTGAGCGCACAAGGTTTCGTTGAGGGACGCGAAGCCAATAGCACTGTTGCCTGTTGGAATGGGAGCGTACTCGCGGCTTTGCATTTTGAAGTGGCGAACAAGAAGCATTCGACTGGTCACGCAACGGTCATTCGAATGATCGAGCATGCCGAGATGGCTGGTGCAGTCGAAGCGCTGGTCTCCCGATTAAAGCTATCAGGAATACACGGCTTCGACTTCATGCTCGAGGCACAGACCGATAATGCCTACCTCATCGAGATCAATCCTCGCAGCACGCAAGTCGGACATTTGCCTCTGGGGCTGGGGCACGATCTTCCGGCAGCACTCCTGTCCGCCGTGACCGGGATTCCGGTTCAGGTTCGACCAACTGTGACCGAAAACAGCACCATTGCCCTTTTCCCGCAGGAGTGGACCAGAGACCCCGCGAGCCCATTCATACAAACCGCGTACCACGACGTTCCCTGGGACGAGCCTGAGCTCCTCCGCGCTTGCGTGAACCGGTCGCGCAAGCAGAATCGCTCTCTCGGACAACACGATTGGGAAATCGCTGTGGCAAATCTCATGCGGCTCGTGCCTCAAAAGACAGCTGCGAGCCCCCACAAGCAAACTGAATGAAGAAACGATTTGAACCGTGATGCCGGGCAAACCAATGCTGTCATGAACCGATCATTGTCGGAGAGCAGTCCTTTGTGACATCGACGTGCTGTCTGTGATATGAGTGTTCCCCAACATGCCGGTCCACAACGTCGCTGACACCGCATTATGGGTAGCGTACTTTCGGGCTCTCGAGACCGAGCGTCCGGACGCCATTTTTCGCGATCCTTATGCCAAGAGACTTGCTGGCGAACGGGGGTTCGAAATCGCCAAGAAGTTGCGGAATGGCGATAAGCAGGAATGGGTGTGGATGGCCCGCACTTATTTGTGTGATCAGTTCCTCAGTCGAGAAATCTCCCAAGGAGCCGATCTTGTCCTGAATCTGGCGGCGGGACTGGACGCCCGCCCGTATCGTATGGATCTCCCTGATTGCCTGAGATGGGTCGAAGTCGACCTGCCTGAAATCATCTCGTACAAAGAGGAAATTTTAGCCCCGGAGGAGCCGAAATGCGGTTTGGAACGGGTCGCGCTGGATCTTTCCGATCAGCAAGCGCGTAGGAGATTGTTCGCACGACTCGATCTCGAGGCCAAAAGAATTGCGGTCCTCGCCGAAGGATTGCTCGTATATCTGAACCCCGAAGAAGTGGCCCAACTCGCGCAAGATCTTTCTCGCAATGAGCACTTTCATAGTTGGGTAATCGACCTTGCATCGCCGGTACACCTGAAATTCATGCAGTGGACCATGGGAAAGGAACTTAGCCAGGGAGGGGCCCCCCTCAAGTTCGGGCCGCCGGAAGGTCCGGACTTTTTTCGGCAATACGGGTGGGAGGCAAAAGATGTGCAGGGCCTGCTGAAGACAGCGGCCAAATTCAGGCGCTCGCCAGAAGGCGTGACTCCGCCGAGCCATGAACCGAAAGGTCCCATGGGAAGACGTCAGTGGTCCGGCGTCTGTTTATTTCACAATAATCCAGCTACCTTTTCATCACGCTCAACGTAATGCTCGACGGATATTGCCTTGAGTGATGGATCTCGTTGTGCGCAATCACAGCTTTCGATTCGTTGTAGTTGTCGCCGCCGGTGTTGAGATTGCGGTCGAAACGGGGAAAGTTGCTGCTGCTGACTTCGATGCGCAAGCGGTGGCCCACGTCAAAATAATTGCTGGTTTGCATGGGCTGAAATGAGATCTTGTAGACCTTGCCCTTCTCCAGCCACACTGGTGGCCTGGTATAACCTTCGCGGTAGCGAGCGCGCTGAATGTTTTCTTCGATGTTGTAAGCGGTTCCGTCGGGCAGAACGTCGATCACTTTCACGGTGAAGTCCGTGTCTTTCGCGTCGCTTGAGACATAGAGTGTGACCTCGATCGGCCCGGTCACTTCCATGCCTTCGTTGAGCGGTTCTGTGCTGTAGACGAGCACATCATCGCGAGCCTCCTCTTGTCGCTGATCGAGAGCTCCCGGTTTGTATTCGGCGCCCATACAGCAGAAGCCTCCACCGTGGGTGAGCACGGGATTCATAGGATCGTAGATGAACTTGTCGGGCGCGTCTTTTGCATCTGCCGCAGGCACGAGCGCACCGTCTCCGTCGAGCGAATTCGCATGACCGCCGCTCGCCAAAAAGAACGTAACCGGCTCTGTACCCTCCGGCGGCCAGGTGTCGGAGGACCGCCATTGGTTGCTGCCCATCGTGTAATAGCGAATCTTGGGGGTTTTGGCGAGCAGGGCGTTGTCTTCGCCTTTAAGAAAATGATCGAACCAGCCGTAAGTGAAGGCGTCGTAGTCGAATCGCGCGTCGCCCAGATCGCGCTCGCCGACCATCGTGTGCTCGGACGCACGCTTGTAAGAGCAGTGCGCCACTGGGGCGATGATGGCGTATTGTTCGTTCGCAATTTCCGGGCTCGCAGTCTTGCGCACGTAGTTGTAGGCCTCGAGATTCGGCGCCACGCTCACGTCATACCATGTCATCAACCACGCGCCGGGAATGTTAATGCGCTCGCTGTCATTCCAAAGCCCGCCCTTGTACCACGAAGGATCGTTGGGTGTACGTTCTATCATGCCCGGTGAACCGGAGGGCGTGGTGTCGGCAAAGATGCCGCGGGGCGCCCCCAGCGCGGAGTAAATTTCACTTTCCGGCAGGTGCCAGAGAGCTTTCGACCAATCCTGCGCCGGGGGGTGGGCATCGAGATCGTAAAACTTCGCCGCGGCTACGAGCGCTGCCTCGGACATGCCCGCTGGAAACGTGGGTCGTCCGTCTTTCACCAGCAACCCGTAGTCGTAGAGCCAAGTGCCAAAAAGCATTTGCACGGCACCGCCTCGGAACCAATTGCCTTGCTCGTAAAACGGACCGACCCGTCCCACACCGGCACCGAAGCTTTCGGGGATAAACGTGGAGAGCGCCTTATTCCCCCGCGAAGCCACCGCCAGTTGCCACTCTGCGGTCGACGAACATCCGATCAACCCGACTCTGCCTGAGGACCACGGCTGCAGGCTCATCCAGTCGAGCGCGTCATCAGAGTCGGTCAGGGGCACGCCGAGGATGTCGTAATTGCCTTCCGAGAAATAGCGTCCGCGCTCGTTCATCTCGACGTAGGCGTAGCCGCGCTTGACCGCGTTAAGCACGCTCGACATGTCGCGGGGTGCGCCCAGTTGAATGTCCCAGTAATTAAAGTTGTAGGGAGTGCGCACGAAGATGATGGGATATTTCTTCGATTCGTTCTTAGGCCGGTAAATGTCGGCCTGCATGCGCTTGCCGTCACGCATGGGCACCATGACCTTGCGTTCGATGATTGCGATGGATTCGAGTTCTTTTTCCGTGTCGTTGCGATGCGCCATGAGGGCGGCATCGGACTGTCGGCCCTGCGCGAAAGCGCAAGGAGCAATAGCGGTAAGAATAAAGATGGAACAGATCGAAACGCACACCAAGTTGGCAACCCGGGTCATTTTTTCCTCTTTGTTCGGGGCGAAGTTCGATTGCGACGAAATACTATATCGCAGCGCTGCCGCTGGGAACGGCCGAAGCCCGCGAATCCGTGATAACCGGATTCAACTCCGGTCCCCATCGCCAGAATTTGGGCAAGACCGCTATACTCGTGTCGCCGAAGCGCGTCGTCAATTGCGTTCCGACAATTGAGGCTAGGTAAATGGGCCATCCCCGAACTTGGACTGCAGTTCTGCTGGCGCTACTGGCGGTGCAAAATGGATTTACCCGTCCGTCTGAAAACACAAGGTCGCCGAAGTCAGAGCAATCCTTCTTCCCCGTAGCCGTGTGGTATGGAGGTGGAAAAGTCCGGGCTCCGATGTTGGAGGCCATCGATGGCACCAGCGCCGAACGCTGGAGCAAAGACTTGGACCAGATCAAGACGGTTGGCTTCAACACAGTAAAGACGTGGGTAGATTGGGCGACGGCCGAGCCTCGTCCCGGACAATACAACTTTGCCAATCTTGACTTGCTCCTCCGTTTGGCTCAGGAACACGGCCTGCGCGTAATCGTGCAGGTCTATCTCGATTCCGCTCCTGACTGGGTGGGGCGCGATTATCCGGATGCACGATTCGTGGATCGCAGCGGAGCTGTGATCGATTCGCAAGCCGCGCCCGGGTATTGTGTTGACCACAACGGCGTTCGTTCGGAGATCGTTAAATTTCTTGGTGCTCTTGCGGCGGAAGCGAACAAGAGTTCGGCGCTCTATGGCTGGGATGTGTGGAGCGAGCCGCACGTCGTCAACTGGGCAGAGTTTCCTTATCTGGAGAATCCTGAATTCTGCTTCTGCGCGTACACCGAGGCCCGCTTTCGTCAATGGCTGAAGGCGAAGTATCACAGTTTGG
>JASHRE010000742.1 GCA_030037515.1 Candidatus Sulfotelmatobacter sp. | reverse complement strand
CGCAACTGCACTCGTGCTGCTCGCCGCCGCCGGTCTGCTTCTACGGAGCTTTGAAAAAATGCGCACTGCCGATCTCGGATTTCGTCCCGATCACGTGCTCACGGCAGCTTACTCCTTGCCCAGACAGCAATAGCCGAACCAGGCGGCAATCAATGAGTTCAACCGGGAATTGCTTCGCCGTCTTCAGCAATTGCCGGGAGTCAAGTTCGCGGGTGTCGCCGACTCTCTTCCTGCGACCGGCAACATGAGCGATAGCACATTCGTTGTCGATGGGTACGTGCCACCGAAGGGGGCGCCCATGAATCTCGCCACCCTCACGCTGACCCAAGGCGACTATCTGCGGAGCATGCAAATTCCGTTGCTCGAGGGCCGTTTCTTTATGGAAAGCGATGCTGCGAGCGCCCCTTTGGTTGCGATCGTAAACCGCAAGTTTGCCGAGCACTATTGGCATGATGCCACTCCGATCGGGAAACGCTTCCGTATCGGTACGCCGGAGTCACGAACGGAGTGGCTCACGGTTGTGGGCGAAGTGGCCGACGTCAAGGAATCTTCTCCCGACAGCCCCGATAAAGAAGAGTGGTATCAGCCGGTCGAGCAATTCGGAAAATCACTCGGCTCGTTTGGTTCCGATTGGGATCTGAACGGCAATTCAGGATTCATCACCCTGCGCACCGCCGAACCACCCGAGCAGATGGCGAATTCGCTGCGTGCGACCGTCCACTCGATTGACCCACAACTGCCGCTTTCGCAATTGCAGACGATGCGACATGCGGTGTCCGACAGCGAAACCCCGCGTCGCTTCCAGACGACGCTCATCTCGGCGTTCGCCGCCGCAGCCATTCTGCTGGCGGTGCTTGGAATCTATAGCTTGATTGCATTTTCAGTGGCTCTGCGCGTGCAGGAAATGGCGGTTCGCATGGCGTTGGGATCACAACGCTCGGGAGTTTTGGGATTAGTGTTTCTTTCCGCGACCAAGTTGGGACTCGCGGGATGTGGCCTGGGACTGGTGGGCGCGGCGGCAGCGTCTCGGCTGATGGATTCGCTTTTATTCGAAGTGAGCCCGTTCGATCCGATCGTGCTGACGCTTTCGGCAGGGTTCGTGATGCTGCTCGCGCTGGCGGCGTCGCTCGTTCCGGCGCGACGCGCGGCGTCGATCGATCCAATGCAGGCCCTGAGGGCCGAGTAACAGGTGGTTCATTTTTCGAGGAATTACACATGGCATCGCTTATGCAAGATCTTCGTTACGCCCTGCGGCAACTGCGTCGGAGCCCTGGCTTCACGTTCGTCGCTGTGGCTACGCTCGCACTCGGAATCGGCGCAACGACCACCATGTTCAGCATCATCGATGGCGTGCTGTTGCAGCCCTTGCCGTTTAAGTCGCCTGGCAGTCTTTATTTGCTCTGGGAACGAAACCTGAAGATGGGTTACGAGCAGACCCCTCCCGCCGCGGCAAACTTTCGGGATTGGCGGGAGCGGAACCAAGTCTTTGAACGACTCGCGGCCTTCGACTCGGCGAGAAAGTTCGACTTGGCCGGTAACGGCAACCCTGAACGAGTCGATGGAGCCGCCGTTTCGCCGGGTCTTTTCGAAGTCTTAGGGGTTTCGCCCCTTCTCGGGCGCACATTTACTTCAGACGAAGATCAGTCCGGCCGCGAACGCGTGGTTCTTTTGAGCTACGGGCTTTGGCAACGTCGCTTTAATCGAGACCAGTCAGTCGTGGGTGAACGGATCACAATCGACGGGCGGAATTTCACCGTCGTCGGTGTGATGCCTCCGTCCTTCGAGTTTCCCGGCGACACCGGTACGGTGCTGAATATTTTCACCGCCCCGGCGGCTGAGGTATGGGTGCCTCTGGCGCTGACACCGCAACAGTGGAACGAACGATCGTCTCATTACCTGGAAGTCATTGGGAGGCTGAGACCGGGAGTCGCGCCCGCTGTGGCCCAGGCTCGGATGAACTCGATTGAGCAGGACCTCACTCGCCAATATCCGCGCGAATATATTGGCTCCGACATCAAGCTTGTTCCGCTGCAGGCTCAAGTCGTGGGCGGCGTCCGCTCTGCGTTGATTGTGCTGTTCGGTGCGGTCGTCTTTGTACTCCTGATCGCGTGCGCCAATATTGCCAATCTGTTGCTGGCACGTGCGACCGCCCGCAGGCGGGAGGTCGCGATTCGCTCCGCACTGGGAGCCACGAGTGCCCGCTTGCTACGACAAATGATGACCGAGAGCGTGACTCTGGCTCTGGCGGGAGGAGTTCTCGGAACGTTGATGTCTTTCTGGGCCATTGGTCTGATCCGGGCAGTGCTGCCGAGCAATTTCCCGCGGGCAGCCGACGTTCATCTGAACTCGACGATTTTGCTGTTCACCGCCGCTGTGTCCGCGTGCACGGGTTTGATTTTCGGGTTAGCTCCCGCCTTGCAATCATTCAAAATGCGCACATCGGAGTCGCTGAAACAAGGCGAAAGGGGAGCCGGAGGTTTGTTCCACAGTCGCGTACGGAACGCGTTGGTGGTGTCCGAGATTGCCTTGGCGCTTATCCTTCTGGTTGGCACTGGCCTGTTGCTGAAGAGTTTCTCGCGCCTGAGGGCCGTGAATCTGGGGTTCCATCCCGACCATGTTCTCACCATGGAAATCTCACTTCCAGATGCGCGCTATCCGGATCCGCAAAAAGCGGGCTTTTTCGCGCAGTTACTGGACCGTGTCCGAACACTTCCCGGCGTGCAGTCGGCAGGAGCGATTGGACACCTGCCCCTAGGTGGCGACATGGAGAGCTACTACATGCAAGTCGAAGGGCGCGCTCCGCTTCCAAATGAATTCGCGAATCCAGATTGCCATGTGGTCATGCCGGGATATTTCGAGGCCATGAAAGTGCCTCTCCTGGAAGGACGATTTCCCGACGAAAGAGATAACCTGCAGTCTCCGCATGCTCTCGTTATCAACGAGGTTGTGGCGCGCAATGTCTTTCCCAATGAGAACCCGATCGGGAAGCGCCTCCGCATGGGGTTCAACGGCTTTAGCGGAGAGATCATCGGAGTTGTGGGATACACCAGCCACTTAAGCCTGGATTCGGCCCCGGTTGAAGAAGTTTACACACCCTACCTTCAGGCGCCGTACTGGAATCAGCTTTCTCTCACGGTGCGGACAAGGTCTGCTCCGATGGCTCTTGCCCAACCAATTCGGGCATTGGTTCGGTCGATGGATAATGATGAGCCGGTCGCCAAGATCCGGACGATGGAGGACGTGGCGCAAGATTCGGCGGCCGAACCGAAATTTCGTGCCTTGCTATTGGGTTCATTCGCCTTCGCGGCATTGTTGCTCGGCGGCATCGGACTCTACGGTGTGATGTCATACGCGGTGGCCCAGCGAACCCGCGAACTGGGAGTGCGTATGGCTTTGGGAGCCAGCCGGTCGCAAATGACTGAACTCGTGTTGCGGGACGGTCTCCGGCTTACGCTGATGGGCCTGGCAATTGGAATCGCTGGGTCCCTCGCTCTCGTGCACCTGCTTTCGAGCATGCTCTATGAAGTCCGCCCGACTGATCCTCTGACGTTTGCTACCATGAGCATTTTTTTGGGCGTAATCGCTCTGCTGGCCAGTTGTCTTCCCGCGCGTCGTGCGGCGAAAGTCGATCCGATGGTTGCATTACGGTACGAGTGAGGCACAACATGACGAGTCTGGCACAAGACCTTCGCTACGCATTGCGGCAACTCCGTAAGAGTCCGGGCTTCACGCTGGTCGCGCTGGCCACCCTCGCTCTCGGAATTGGCGCCAACACGGGCATCTTCACGCTGGTAAACGCGGTGATGCTGAAGTCCCTACCGGTGCGGAATCCGGAGCAATTGTTTCTCGTGATCGAGAATGACTTTGAGCCGCAGAACACGCGCTTTTCCTATCCCTTTTTCCGACAGGCGCGTGCGGCGGTGCCCGAAGGCTCCCAGCTTGCAGCGGCTTCGTGGCCGGGACGCTTCTACGCAGCTTTCGGCGGCCAACCCGAAATGGTGACCGGCCAACTGGTCTCCGGAAATTACTTTCCAACGCTTCAAACCTACGCCGAACTGGGCCGCTTGATTAACGACGGGGACGATCGTGCCGTGGGCGCAAGTCCGGTTGCGGTGATCAGCTATGGGTGCTGGGAACGGCGCTTCGGCCGCGATCCGAACGTCATCGGACGCAAGCTGGTTGTGAATGGCACGCCCATTCAAATCGTAGGCGTCGCCGCAGAACGCTTCTTTGGAACGCGGGTCGGCGCTGCCCCGGAGTTCTGGTTGCCGACCAGCATGCAATCTGTTGTTCGCTACCAGCAGCATTACAGCAAAGATACCTCTGCGGATTCCGAGGTTCCGTGGGTCTCGCTGCCCGGCCTTCGCTGGCTGCAATTCGTTTTTCGCGCGAACGATCCGAGCCGGGTCGCATTCGCATCGGCCGCCCTGAACCAACTGTTTCACCTCAATCGAATGCAGGCCGCGGCCGGGGAGAGCGACCCCGCCGAGCGCGAATCGATTTTGCGCGAGCAACTCCGCATGGTGCCTGGGGCGCGCGGACTGCCCAATCTTGAGGAAACCTTTTCCAAGCCGCTGCTGGCCCTGATGGCCATGGTCGGAATCATCCTGTTGATCGCCTGCGCGAACCTTGCCAATCTTCTGCTCGTACGCGCTGCGGCCCGCGAAAGGGAAATCGCTGTCCGTCTTTCCCTCGGCGCAACGCGCTCCAGACTCGTCCGTCAACTGCTCGTCGAGTGCGTTCTCCTGTCACTGTGCGGAGCTGCCTGCGGAGGCGCCATCGCCTACTGGCTCACGAGTGTTCTGCCTCAGTGGGCATCAAGCAGAAGCACCCCGATCCCGGTCAACCTCGGTCCCGATGCTCGCGTTCTGTCATTCAGCATCGCCGTCGCTGTTCTTACTGGAATCGTGTTTGGTCTTGCGCCCGCGTTGCAAGCCTCCCGGGTCGAGCCTATTCACGCATTAAAGAGCGGCGGGCGTAGGGCTGAGGGCGGCGGAACTCGGTGGTCCCTCAGGCAAGGACTTGTGACCGCACAGATCGCGCTCTCGCTCGTGCTTCTGGTCGGCGCGGGACTGTTCGTGCGGACGCTACGCAACTACGCCACACTCGATCCCGGTTTCGATCGCGACCGGCTCATCACGGTCGATTTGGACACACACCTCGCGGGCTACTCGCCGGCCGAACTTACATCGCTCTACCGAACCGTAATTGATGGCATCGACCGAATCTCCGGCGTGCGCTCGGCCGCGTTGCTGAGCTGTGAGATCGCCTCCGGATGCGGAGACGCCAGCGACATTTTCTTGCCCGGCGTCCCCCATAGCAATGGCGAAACCGATGCACAGGAGCGCTTCGTTAGCCACGACTTTTTCGCCACCACGGCGATTCCGCTCGTTGAGGGCAGGTTATTCGCCGACTCCGATACCGACAAGAGTCCCAAGGTTGTCGTCGTCAATCAGACATTTGCGCGAACGTTTCTGCCCGGGAAAGATCCGATCGGCCAATATTACGGATACGATGCCGCCAACCCGCGTCAATTTCAGATCGTCGGCGTGGTCAAGGATTCCCGTTTCAACGACATCCGCGAATCCGTGCCGGCGACGATTTTTCACTCCCTTGTGCAAGATCCAACCGACGTCGGGAGCCTGAACGTTCGCAGTTTTGCCGATCCGGCGCCGTTGGTCGCGGAAATTCGCGAGGCCGTTCGCAGCGTCGATCCGAAGTTGCCGATCGGAGATTCCAGCACCGTGGCCGACGTGGTGAGTGAAGGCCTGTGGGGTTATCGCTTGATCGCGCGGCTTGCCTCGATTTTCGGCGCACTGGCGCTTGGTTTGGCGTGCCTTGGCCTCTATGGCGTTTTGTCGTACAGCGTTGCGCGCCGCACGGCGGAACTCGGAGTCCGCCTTGCCCTAGGCGCCACGCGGAGCGCTGTGCTATGGCTCGTCGTCCAGCAGACGCTGGTCATGGCGGCGGCGGGCATCGCCGCCGGACTTCTGCTCTCGTTTGTTGCCGGGCGTACCGTAAGCAGCCTGCTGTTTGGTTTGAGCCCGCATGACCCGGCGACGATCTTTGCCGCTGCGTTTGTGCTGCTGGCGGTCTCGATCGCTTCAGGTTTGATCCCGGCCCTGCGCGCCGCTCGTGTCAGTCCCAGCGACGCTCTCCGGGTGGAGTGAGTCGAGCATGAAGCAAAAGTCCAACGGGCCAGTGAGGACAACACCATGACCGGAATCATTCAAGATCTTCGCTACGCCTTGCGCCAGTTGGGCAGGAACCCCGGATTCACTGCCATCGCAGTCATCACGCTGGCATTAGGTATCGGTGCCAATTGTGCCATCTTCAGCGTGGTCAACCATGTATTGCTTCATCCCTTGCCGTATCCGGAATCGGACCATCTCATCGCGCTCTGTCTGGATGCGCCGGGCGCCGGAGGGCTGACAAGTCTTTCCAGTGGACTTCAACTTTCCCCCTCAATGTACATAACCTTTTCCGGTCACAACCAGACCCTTCAGTCGATGGGCATATGGACTTCGGGCAGGGCGAATGTGACCGGTGTCGCGCAGCCCGAGGAGGTTCGCACCGAGCTGATTAGCGACGGCATCCTGGAAACTCTCGAGGTTCCTCCTTTGGTGGGCCGCTGGTTTTCCCGTGCTGATCAAGACCCGCGGGGGGGAAAAGCGGTGATGCTGAGTTATGGGTATTGGCAGCGACGTTTTGGAACAGATCCTGGGGTTATCGGCCGCACCCTCCAGGTTGACGCACAGCCGCGCGAGATCGTCGGTGTTATGCCTCGTGGATTCCGAATGGTAGATCAGGATTTCGATCTTTTGATTCCTATGGCTGTCGACCGCGTCCATCAGAAGCTCGCGCCCTTCGGTTACGACGGCATCGCACGCCTGAAGCCGGGTGCTTCGTTGCCCCAGGCTGATGCAGATGTCGCCCGCCTCATTCCTATCTGGATGGATTCATGGTCAAACGGTCCTGGGACCAATCCGCACTACTACAGGGTCTGGAGAATTACTCCGAACTTTCGTTCATTGAAGCAGTTGGTCATCGGGAACATAAGCAGCATGTTGTGGGTGGTCATGAGCACGGTCGTGCTGGTCCTGCTGATCGCCTGCACCAACGTTGCGAACCTCTTGATGGTGCGCGCGGATTCGCGCCAGCTTGAGCTGTCCATCCGCGCCGCACTGGGCGCGGGAGGTGGACGAATCGCCCGTCAGCTGCTGGTGGAAAGCCTGCTGGTCGGCCTTACCGGGGGCGCGCTCGCCGTTGGCGTTGCCAACGCGGTTTTGCGGCTTCTGGCCGCTGCCGGTCCCGCCGATCTGCCGCGCCTGAGCGAGATCTCCCTCGATGCGCGCTCGCTGGGGTTCACCTTCTTGCTTTCGGTGTTCTGTGGCTTGTTCTTTGGATCCATACCCGTCTGGAAATATAGGCGCACAAGTGGCTCGATGATGATGGGTGGCGCCGACCGAACAACGACTGCCAGCCGCACGCGTCAGCGCTCGCGCAACGTCCTGGTCATCGCGCAAGTCGCCATGGCCCTTGTGCTCCTTGTGAGCGCAGCGCTTATGATCCGTACCTTTGCGGCTCTGCGGGGGGTTGGGCCAGGCTTCTCGGGGCCGGCCAACGTGCAGACCATGCGCATCTCAATACCGGACGCGCTGATTTCCAACCCGCTCCTGGTAACCCGCACGCAGAACGGCATCGCCGATCAGATCGCCGCTGTTCCCGGTGTTAGCGCCGTGGGTTTTGCCAGCGCCGCTCCGATGGAGGACTCCGACCCCA
>JASHRE010000741.1 GCA_030037515.1 Candidatus Sulfotelmatobacter sp. | reverse complement strand
GGCCACGTCCACCCAAGTCGTACGGGTAAACATGGGCCGCCCAGCCAGGGCTCAAACTGGCTTCCGCCGACTACCCTGAGTATGAACCTCATTGAACGCGTCGCCCAGCCCTTGTAGCTGTGGAGTCGGACCTCTGTGATTTGGCTGGCAGCTGTGGTTGTGGACAACATCAAGCACGTATGCCGATCGATCCCCGGCTCATGAAACCGCTTCACCATCTTCTTGAATTCAAGGTGCCGTTGGTCGTCCGGTCGTCCTGCTTGCTGGCGTATTGCGCGGTGGTGCGAACCCAACCCTCCCTATCCACATATGGCAGCAAAACCGGATTGTGTCTCAGTTTATGTGAAGTTTTTTGAGGATGGATGCGAGACTGAACTCGCACGAGCAGGACACTGCGCTACAGCGCGTGTCGCGAAGAGAACGCACAGATTTTCATCGGCAGGGAGTGGTCGTCGGGCAGCAATCCTTGAGTGCGCGTGATGCGAAATCTTGCCGCGCTGAGTTCCTGGGCAAGACTTCAAAAGGAAGTCGAGTGGCATTGCTGGCCGACTCTGCTCGAAACACTCTGCTGGCTCAGCTAAGAGGAGTTTCGGTAACGTGACGGTCTTGAACGTCCTGGATTCGGCCCTTCCAGTCGCCACCACAGCCGTTCCAGTACCTAACCGCCGAGTGTATCGTTGCGCCCAGATAGAACAGAGCTGCCAGCGGCAGCGTCAATGCCCATGCGCGATTCAATCGATAATAACGCACCATGGTCGAGTACGTGATCGTCATCGCCAACCAGGCCGCCGCGCCCATAAAGATCGTCAGCCTGCTGCGCGTAAGCAACAACAAGGGAGGCACCAGATAGGTGATCACCATGCCCACAATGGTGCACAGTAGCAGCAATGAGGAGTGCCTCAATTGGTAGAAGGCCGTGCGCGAGATCATGCGCCCGATGTGAGAAAAGGTCTCATATCGTCGCACACTTCGGCTCTGATCTGTCGGTCCCATCCATAGTCTTCCGTCGTGTTGCTTCAGGAGCCGGGCTAGCGAGCAGTCATCGATAACGGCGCCGCGAATGGATTCCAGTCCTCCGGCGCGCTCCAGAGTTTCTGCGTTCACGAGCATGCAGCCCCCTGCCGCGCCGGCGGTCGAGCGCCGAGTATCACGAATCCAGGCCGGCGGGTAGAGCATGAAAAAGAAATACACGAAGGCGGGAATGAGCAGCCTTTCCGGAAGATTTTCGCAATGCAGCTTCACCATGAACGAGACCAGATCGTATGGACCTTGCGCTGCAACCAGGCTCAGATTCGCCACGGTTTCCGGACCGTGCACTACATCAGCGTCCACGAGCAAGAGCCATGCCGGATGCAACGCGCGGGCGCGCTCAATGCCCTGGTGCACGGCCCACAATTTTCCCGTCCACCCCGTCGGCAAGGGCTTGCTCTGAATCACAATCAGCGCGTCTGTCTTGCCTGCTTTTTCTGCAGCCCACCGAGCCGCATCCGCTGTGCCATCTGTACTCTCATCATCCACCAGGAGGACGGGCATAGCCACGCTTTGATTCACTAGTGCGGTGACAACCGGACCGATCAGTTCTGCCTCATTGCGCGCTGGAACTACGGCAACCACGCCGCCCCGAATTGCTGCCTTGTCACTGGCGGCGGGCTTGGCGTCTTTGAGGCGCCAAAAACCTCCCCTGGCCAACACGAGGTAAGACCAGGTTAAGACTGTGAGCATAGCGACGCTCGTGGCGAGCCCCGACATCGGCGTGGGTGCGAGACTACTACGTAGTAGAGGTTCGATCAAGCACTGGGTCTGCGGGAACAATTGGGCTAAACAGATTACGCTGAACAGTCGGACAGTCTGCCCACAGCGCGTGGGATTGTCTCGGTGAAGGTCATGCGGATTCCGTGCTCGGGTCGCAAGATTACCATGGGGCGCGCTTCAATGGTCTGGCCCGCAACCAGGCGGAAATCGTACTTTCTGATCAGAACGCTCAAAATCATGAGCATCTGCAGCATAGCGTAGTTGCCGCCGATACATCCCCGGGACCCCGCTCCGAAGGGCAAATGCGTGAAGGGCGTGTGCAGCTTTTCTTGCGCTTTGGAGAAGCGTTCCTGGTCGAAACGTTCAGGATTGTCCCAGTATTGCGGCGAATGGTGAGCGCCGTGAATGAACACAACCACCGTCGATCCCCTCGGTATATCGACGTTGCCTGCCCGGTCGTCGGCGAGCGCCATTCGGTCGACCATCCAAAACGGCGGATAAAGTCGCAACGCCTCCATGATCACCTGAGTCGCAAACTCCAGCTTGGGAACGTCCGAGTAAGTCAAAGGCCTATCGCCCAACACAACCTCGAACTCCTCCCGTACCTTCTCGACACAGTCTGGACGCGAACTCAGCAGGTAGAGAAGCCACGATAAAGCGTTCGACGAGGTTTCATGGCCGGCGACCAGCAGTTGCATGCTCTCGCTTACCACTAACTCATCGCTCATGGCCCGGCCGTCGCTATAGCGGGCATCGATCAGGATCTGCAGCAGATCGTGGCCCGGGACTTCTTTGCGCCGTCGCTGGATGTAGTCCCGCAAAATACCGAACGCGCGGTTTCGCATTCCCCAGTGTCGGCGCAGTTCGCCCGAGACAGCAAACCAGGGATTCAGATAGGGCTGAATGGTTTGCCGAACCATAAATTCCTGGACAGTTGAGATGGCCAGACTGATGATGTCGATATCTTCCTCTTTCAACCTGGCGCCAAACAGAGATCTGGCTACCATGCCGAAAGTAATCTTCATCATCACGGGGTAGACATCGACCGGGCCGATACGGCATTGCCTGTCGAAGTCGCGCAATGAGTCGGCGAGGGAGTCCCTCATGATCGAGGACAGAACTTCGAGCTGCTTTCGCTCAAAACCGGCCTGAATAAGGCGCCGTTGCGTGCGCCAGGCTTCCCCCTCCGTGGTGAGAAGACCCTTGCCCAGGAAATGGCCCATCCTTTTTTTTTGGATTTCGGACTTGTGGTAATTCTCCGAATTGTTCTTCAGCACATGCTGAATGACAACCGGATTGATGGTGACGATGGCTTCCTTGACGCCGCCAAAATAGAAACGGAAGGTGTCGCCATGGAGTTCGATGTACTTCGTCAGAACCCGTACCGGATTGTGGGCCATCGCCCGCGAATCCAGGAAGGATTGGAATCGGGAGATGGCAGGTACGCTTGCCGGCAAGGTCACGCCTCGCTATCCGGGCGCTGCGGAACAGACGCATGCGGTGTGGTCATAGAAATAAACTGCAGAGGGGAACGCCGGTCCTCGTTCCCCAATTGCTTCAAAAGCAGCAGATGATGTTTGATCGCTCGACTCATTGTGGGATGTTGCCGGTACGGAACGCCATACTCCTCGGCGGTTTTCTTCACAATGCGGGTGAGCGAAGCGTAGTGAGTGTGACACACATAAGGGCAGAGGTGATGGACAATATGGTGATTCAGCCCGCCCGCAAGCCAACCGACCAGCGGGTTCGCAGTCGCATAGTCGGCGGTCGTCGCGAAAATGTGATAGATGCCGTTGTCAAATTCGCTGCGGCTCAAAGGAAAGTAAGTGCTGTCGACGCAGTGGGTGGTCTGGAATACGAGGGCCACACTCAAACCGATGATCAAATGGGCGAGCAAGAACGACAAGCCAACCAGCCGCGGCGATTTGCCCAGCAACACGATCGGCAAGATCAGCATGTAAGTGAGGTAGAAAGCTTTCCCGGCAAATAGGATCGCATATTCCCGTGCCGGGTGCTTCGTGTTTCTCAGGTAATCGTGGGAGGGGAAGAAAAAGCACTCAAAGTCTCTCACAAACACATAATCGAGAGAAAACAGTGCGTAGAGAAGCAGCGCGTAGAGGTGCTGGAACCGCTGCAGGGGCAGCCGGGGTTCGTGGGGCGTGAATCGAAGGACGCGGCGTCCGGTCAGCGCGTCATCCTCACCGTGAAGATTGATACAGGAATGGTGACCGCGGTGATGGAGGAGTCGCCACATGTATGAGCTGATTCCGCAAACATCGAAAACATAGTTCAAGGCTTTGTTGACAGACCGCACCGACGAGATGGCGTTGTGGTTGCTATCGTGCGCGATGTTCAGCAAAAGAAACGTCTGTGCGATGGCATTGAGAAGGTAGAGGCTCACGAACCTCCACGAGTCCGGCTTGAACGCGTAAAGCACAATCCAGCTGCCCGCCAGCGCTGCCAGCCCCACCACGACCTTGACCCACATGGCGCGGTCGGCTTTGGGAGAGATGTTTTCTTCGGAAAAGAAATCGTCGAGGCGGCGGCGCAGGACCTTTGGGAATGAAGATGCAGACGCAGGGTCGACCCCGGAGTGACGCAAGGCGGCCTCCGATGGTACAAGATCATCAATCTCCGGGTTCAGATTGATAAGCGCCTCGTCTCGAACGTTACCGGCGCAATGCTGCCAGGCCAACGCATCCCCAGCCGGCTTGGCGAGAATCCACCAGCCAGCAGTGGACCTAGTCTCCCAGGCACACCCTCCGGCGCAAGCGAGAATTAAGAATGAATGCTAGCTCGAAAACTTGAGGTAGATCAAGGGAATTTCAGATCGCCCGGACCGGCCGTAACCGCGCATGCAGTTCGCGGTGACAGAGGTGGAAATTCTTTTCAGCTTTCACAAATCTCTGTTACCATCGACCGCTCAGTGATATGGCATGAAGAAGCTGTGACTCGGGCGATCCGACAGGGGGTGGACTCGTCTTCGCAGACTGCGCTGCTTTGTGCATCGGACGCAGCTAGACTTTAGTTTTCTTATACGGAATCTTCTTATCTACACAGGAGGTTAACGAGTGGCGGCGCCACCGCCATGAGTACCGATCCGATCTATGATCGCTTCGATTCTGGACAAGCTTGAGAGTTTAGGAGATCAGCACCCACAGAAGCTTCTCTATTCGTACATTGATGTGAACGGCAATCCGATTGGAGGCTACTCCTACGAGTCGTTCCTCTACCGGACGAAGGTGATCGCCGGGCACTTGCGCAAGCAGCACGGTTTCAAGTCGCAGGACCGTCTCCTGCTTGCCTACCCGCCGGGACTGGAAATGATTTGTGCGTTTTTTGGCTGCGTACGCGCAGGATTGATTCCCGTGCCCGTCTATCCTCCCAGTTCTCGCGGCTTCCAGAGCGCTCTGTACAAAATGGTCCACATCGCCAAGGATTGCCAGGCGGCGGGTATTTTGACGAGCAAGGATTACCTCGGATCCCTGAAGACCAATCTTGCCAGAAGCGGAGTCTCGGCATGCGGAGTCGACCTCGACTACGTCTCCAGTCTTCGTTGGGTTGTGACCGAGGACTTCGTGGATAAGGTTTCGGACGAAATTTTCAACGGGGCTTCGAAGATTCTGTTTCTGCAATACACATCGGGGTCGACTCGAGATCCGAAAGGCGTGATGGTCACGCACGAAAACATTTTGCATAACTGTCCTCTCGTGATCGACCATGACGCGCCCGTCGTCGTCTCCTGGCTGCCGCAATATCACGATATGGGATTGATTGGGTGCTACCTTTATCCGGCGCTGACGGGTGGCACAACTTACGGCTTCGCTCCCAATGATTTCATTCAGCGTCCCACCCTGTGGTTCGACGCGATTAAGACGTATGGCGCCAGCGCCTCGGCGGCGCCCAACTTCGCTTACGACTATTGCCTGCGGGCGGGGCGGATTTCGAAGGAAAGTTTGGAGAGCTGCGATCTCAGCTCCCTCAGGCAGCTGCTGGTGGCAGCCGAACCCGTCAAACCGGACACTTACAGTCGGTTTATGCAGGCTTTTCAGCCCTATGGACTGAAGTCGGAGAGCTTTTTCGTCGCGTACGGGCTGGCGGAGAATACTCTGGCGGTTTCGCTCGGTGGCCGCAATATTATCTCCGTCAACAAACACGCAGTCGCGCTAGGGAAAGCCCGGATGACCACCGAAGTTTCCGAAATCGGAGCTGCCACTCAGATTGTCAGTTGCGGGACTCCCCTGCCAGGCCTCACGGTAAAGATCGTGGATCCAGAGAAGCACGTGGCTCTCGAGCCGGGTCGAATCGGCGAGATTTGGATCGCTGGAGGGAGTAAGTGCCCGGGTTTTTGGAATAATCCGGAGCTGACGCTGAGGCTGTTTCACGCCCGACTGGTGGACGACAGCCCCTATGACGATGGCTACCTTCGCACCGGCGACATGGGCTTCTTCCACGACAACGAACTCTTTGTCTGCGGCCGCATCAAGGACATGATTATTCTGCGCGGGCAAAACTATTATCCGCAGGATATCGAGGCCGTAGTGGAGAAAGCGTCCGGTATGATCCGGGCTAACTGCGTTGCGGCGTTCCAGATTAACGAAGACAGCGAACCGGCGCTGGCGATCGTGGCTGAGGTGAAAAATCCCAAAGCGGTTCCCGACGCGCTAAAGATCGCAGCCGCGGTCCGAAATTATCTCAACGCAGAAGTGGCGATGATTTCTTTTATCTCGCCTCGTGCCATACCGAGAACTAGTTCGGGCAAGATCATGCGCCACAAAACCAAGCAAATGTGGCTGCAGGGTGAATTCAAAGTTCTCTCGGAGTTTTCCCGGGAAAAGGACGCCGAATCGTTCGCCTCCGGTCATGCAGGCCAGTCGCCTTTCGACGTGCTGAAAGCGCGTTACAACCTCACGGGCACGGAGTCCTACAACCTCGTCGAAGCCGGGTTGGATTCCCTGGATCTGGTTGTGTTCATGCACGAGATCAAAGAACTCCTGAAGAATAAAGACGCGGACATGCTGGCCAGGCAAGTGGATATCGGCCTCATTCAGCGCGTGAGCGTCGCCGAGCTGTTCCGA
>JASHRE010000740.1 GCA_030037515.1 Candidatus Sulfotelmatobacter sp. | reverse complement strand
ACCGGGCTCACGAAAGACCCCTTGCCCATGCTCACCTATCGTGTGCTTTCGCGCATTCCCGATTTTGTTCCTCTGGGTGGAATGGCGCTGGGCGGCATCTGGTGGATCACCCATCGCCGCCAGGAAGTCGCGCTGGCTGAAGGCCACAAGCGGGCTGAGAAGAAAGAAGACGACAACAAGATTGGGAGGAGGTCATGAAGCTCTGTTCGACTTCGCTGCAGGGCACGGGATTCCGCTTCACTTTCTGGAAGCTTGTCTTCCTCGTCGTTCTGGCGGCCGGACTGTATGCGACGTTCATCCGCTTCACGCAAGGACTCGGCGCGTCGACGCATTTGAGCGATCAATTCCCATGGGGCATCTGGATCAGCTTCGATGTGCTCTGTGGCGTCATGCTCGCGGCGGGTGGATTTACGCTCACGGCGACGGTGCACATCTTCAATCTCGAGCGCATGCACTCGATCATCCGGCCGACGATCCTGACTGCATTTCTGGGTTACATCCTGGTCTGCGTCGCGCTCATGTACGACCTGGGAAAGCCCTACAACATATGGCATCCGTTGGTCATGCGGAATCCGCACTCGGTCATGTTTGAGGTGGCGTATTGCGTGATGCTCTACACGACGGTGCTGGCGCTCGAGTTCTCACCCATCGTGCTGGAACGCTTCAATCGGCAGAAGCCGCTGAAGTTCGTCCGCTCGATCCTGATTCCGCTGGTGATTCTGGGCGTGATCCTGTCGACGCTGCATCAGTCGTCGCTAGGGACGCTCTACCTGATCATGCCCGAGAAACTGCACCCGTTCTGGTACAGCCCGTTGCTGCCGGTATTTTTCTTCCTGTCGGCGATTGCGGTGGGACTCGCCATGACCATCTTCGAGTCGTCCCAGAGCGCAAAGCATTTCGGCGTGCAACTGGAATTGCCTGTCCTGCAGGAACTCGGCCGCGTTCTCGTGGTGGTGCTCTGGCTCTACGCGATTCTGCGCTTCGAGGATCTCGCGCATCGCGGCGTGCTTCCGCTGACGGTGCGGCCCGGATACGAGATGTACATGTTCTGGTTGGAACTGATGCTGGCACTCATTCTGCCTCTCATCCTGTTATCGCAGCACAAGGTGCGTACCAGTCCCGCGGGACTCTACTGGTCGGCGGTGCTGGTCGTGCTTGGATTCGTCACCAACCGGATGAACGTCAGCATCACCGGCCTCGAAGGTTCGGCTGGTGCCCGCTACTTCCCCAAGTGGAGCGAACTGGCCGTGACGGGCATGATCGTCGCGGCTGGATTCGCGCTGTTTGGGCTGGCGGTGAAATATTTGCCGATCTTCCCGGCCGAACAAGCGCTCGAGGCTGAAGTCGAGCCAAGCATCGCGCTGCTCGACGCCGAAGCGGTGCTGGAGAATGCCGGAGATTGAACCAACTCGCCGCTGGCATCGGATGACGCACACCCTCAGCGCCAAGCTGAATCTTCTTTTGCTTGGCGCCATGGTCGTGATTTTCGCGCTGCTCGGCTGTCTCACCGTGCGTCTGCATCGCAGTCATCTGGAGCAGAACACGTTGCTCAGCGCGGAGCGCATCAGCGACGTCATCAAACAGAGCACGACCGACTACATGTTGCGCAATGACCGCAAAGGGCTGTACCGCACCATCCAGACCATCGCAAGCCAGCCGGGAATGGAAAAGATCCGCATTTTTGATCAGGACGGCCGGATCGCATACACGACCGACACCGCAGAACTCAATGGTGTCGTCGATAAAAAAGCGGAAGCCTGTTATGCCTGCCACCAGCAGTCGCAACCGCTGACGCGCCTGAACCGTCCCGACCGCTTTCGCATTTACCGAAATTCGCCAGGTGCACGCGTGCTCGGCATCATTACGCCGATCGAAAATCAACCTGCGTGTTCGAGTGCGGAGTGCCATGCTCACCCGGCCAATCAGCAGATTCTCGGAGTCATCGACACGAACCTGTCGCTTGCCCATGCTGATCTGCAATTGGCAGAAAGCAGCCGCCGGATGATCGTCTACACGGCTTGTGCTTTGCTGCTGATCGCGTGCGTCAGCTGGGTTTTTATCCGGGAGGTAGTGGGAAAGCCCATCCAAGCGCTCCGGCGCGGCACGCAGCGTTTAACCGGCGGCGAACTCGGATATCAGATTGGCTCGCGTTCGCAGGACGAAATCGGAGACCTGGCGCGATCGTTCAATGAAATGAGCCGGCGGCTGCAGGCCGAGCAGAACCAGAATCTAGCCTGGACGCACACCCTCGAAGCCAGAGTCGAGCAGAAGACCAGCGAACTCAAATGTGCGCACGCACATGTTCTGCACACCGAGAAGATGGCGTCGCTCGGCAAGATGGCCGCAGTGCTGGCGCACGAGATCAACAACCCGCTTTCGGGCATTCTGACGTACTCCAAGCTGCTCCGGAGGTGGGTCGAGCGCGACTGGAGCACGGGCGGGGGGGACGGGATCAATGCGCAAGGCGCGCGCCATCAGGAAATTCGGGACGCGCTCGATCTGATCACCAGCGAAAGCCGGCGTTGCGGCGATCTGGTCAAAAACCTACTGACCTTCGCGAGGGCCACGCCGATGAACCTCGAGCCGGCGAACTTGAATGAAGTGATCGATCGCTCGCTGCGGCTGGTGCAGCACCAGCTCGATCTGGGCGGCATTCAGGCGCAGCTGAAGCTTGATTCCAACCTGCCGCCGGTGCAATGCGACGCGTCCCAGATCGAGCAGGTCCTGCTGGCGCTGATCATGAACGCCATGGACGCGATGCCCCATGGCGGGAACTTGTGGCTCACGTCCAGCTTCGTCGATGAAGCTGGGCAGGTCCAGGTTGTGGTGCGCGACGATGGCAGCGGCATTCCTCCCGACATTCTGCCGCATATCTTCGAGCCTTTTCTCACCACAAAAGAAACCGGGCAAGGCGTCGGCCTGGGCCTGGCCATCAGCCGCAGCATTCTGGAGCGGCACCGGGGGACCATCGCCGTGCAATCGGAACCAGGCCGCGGAACGGCCTTCACCTTAACTCTGCCCACGCTGAACTCGGCCGGCTTCGGCCCGGCCGAAGCGGACTCGCAACACAAAATCATTACCACCGCCAGGAGGTGACGCACGTGGATACGCAAGGCAAGTTGATGATCGTCGACGATGAGCTAAGCGTCCGCGATTCGCTGGGGAAATGGTTTCGCGAGGAGGGATACGAAATCGGCACAGCCGAGAGTGCCGGCGAAGCTCTCACGCGCATGGCCGAGAACAAGTGGGACCTGGCTCTGCTCGATGTAAAAATGCGTGGCACCGATGGAATCGAATTGCAGCGGCGGCTGCGTGAACTGGATCCGGATTTGGTCGTAATCATGATGACTGGCTATGCCTCGGTCGAAACGGCCGTGGCGGCCCTGAAAAACGGCGCCTACGACTACGTCAGCAAACCGCTTGATCCCGATGAAATTGCGCATCTGGTCAAGAAAGCGCTCGCCCACAAGCGGGCCGAGCAGGAAAACGTCCGCTTGCGCGAGGCTGTTGCCGAAGCCGCCAACCCCGGCGAACTCGTCGGACAAAGCCCCGCCATGCGCAAGGTATTCGAGGCGATCGAAACCGTGGCACCGACCGATGCCAATGTTCTGATCACGGGCGAGAGCGGAACGGGAAAAGAATTGGTGGTGCGCGCGATTCACGCCGCCAGTATGCGCCGATTTCATCCCCTGGTGGCGATTCATTGCGGGGCGCTGACCGAAACGCTGCTCGAAAGCGAACTCTTTGGTCACGAGAAAGGCGCGTTCACGGGCGCGCAATATCGCAAAAAAGGAAAGTTTGAAATCGCCGAAGGCGGGACCGTGTTTCTGGACGAAATCGGCGACATCACTCTCAAGACTCAGACCGACTTGCTGCGGGTGCTGCAGGAGCACGAGATCACCCGTGTGGGCGGGAACCAGGTCATCAAAGTCGATTTCCGCTGCGTTGCGGCGACGAACAAGAATCTCGAGCCGATGATCGAGGAGGGCACGTTCCGTCCGGATTTGTTCTATCGCCTGAACGTGTTTCGCATCGAGCTGCCGCCGCTGCGCGAACGCAGGGAAGACATTCCTCCGCTGGTGAATCATTTTGTACGAAAATTTGCGTTGGCGATGAACAAGCGCATCACGCGCGTGAACCCCACAGCCATGAATCAATTGCAGGAGCAGCCCTGGATGGGTAACGTCCGCGAACTTGAGAATGCGGTCGAGCGTGCGATGGTCGTGGCGCAGGAGCCGGAAATCCGGGAGCAGGACTTCATCTTCAAAACCCAGGCTCCGCCGGGCGCTGGGAAGTCCCTGGACGAGATCGAGCGCGTTCACATTCTGCGCATTCTCGACGAGTGCAGTGGCAATCAGAGCCGCGCCGCCGACGTGCTGGGCATCGATCGCGTCACCCTGCATCACAAGCTTAAGCGCTACGGCTGGAGCCGCACTGTGGTGGAAACCTGATCGGCCGGCTTCGTCATACGGGATGAATCTCACGCGGCATGAATCTGGTACGCCTGTTTCCGGTCGGGAACGTGGAGCGCTCGCTGCTCGAGCGGTTGCGCTCCGGCATTTCCAGTCACTTAAAGATTCGCTGCGAACTCGCGCAATTTGAACTCGACCCCGTCCTCGCCTATCACGCCGAGCGCCAGCAATTTCATTCTTCAGAGATCTTGCAGAGCCTGCATGTCATGCCACGCTCCAAGGGTTGCCACTTGCTTGGTGTCACCGGCGTCGACTTATACATTCCGATCCTGAAATACGTTTTTGGCGAAGCGCAGTTGGGAGGTCCATGCGCAGTGGTGTCGTTCCATCGTCTGCGCCAGGAATTCTATGGTCTCGAACCCGACGACGCGTTGCTCGGCGAGCGCCTGCTCAAAGAATGCATTCACGAACTCGGCCATACACTCGACCTGCGCCACTGTCAGGACTACCGCTGCGCTATGGCCTCAGCCCAGGCCGTCGAGGGGATTGATTTGCGGGGAAGTTCGCTATGTGATTCTTGCCAGGCGCAAGTCGATTCGCGGCGCCGTCCGGAAAAGTTACGAGCCATCTACAAAGCATTACGGCCGTAGTACACTTTTCGCCATGCTCGGAAAACGATTTCTCGTCTCCATTTTGATTTTGTTTTCGCCGCTCATCCTCGCTGGATCTTTCTCAGCGCAGACCGCATCGTCCAAAGCCGGAGTCCAATCACAGCCATTCGGCACTGTCGAGGGGAGGGCCATCACCTTGTATACGCTCACCAACTCTCACGGCTTGGCAGTTCGTGCCATGAATTATGGCGGCATCATCGTTTCGATTCGCGTTCCTGACCGCAAAGGCGAGTTTGCCGACGTCGTGCTCGGCCACGAGACGCTCGACGGCTATCAGCCCAATCCTCCCTACTTTGGCGCCGTTGTCGGACGCTATGCCAACCGCATCGCCCAGGGCACGTTCACGCTCGATGGCCAGACTTACACGTTGCCCAAGAATGACGGACCCAACACACTGCACGGCGGTACAAAGGGCTTCGACAAGGTTGTGTGGGATCCCGAACCGCTGAAGGGCCGGACCGGCGTGGCTTTCAGTTACCTCAGCAAAGACGGCGAAGAGGGGTTTCCGGGCAATCTTCGCGTGAAAGTCATTTACACGCTGACCGATGCCAATACGCTCGAAATCGATTATGAAGCCACCACAGACAAGGCCACGCCGATCAATCTCAGCCAGCACAGCTACTTCAATCTCAAGGGAGAGGGCAACGGCGACATTCTGGATCACGAAATCATGATTAACGCCGATCGCTTCACGC
>JASHRE010000739.1 GCA_030037515.1 Candidatus Sulfotelmatobacter sp. | reverse complement strand
AACTCAGGAACGACCGGTACAGAGATGTAATCGACCGCTCCGCGTTCGTAGCCCTTGAGACGGTCGAGATCGGTGAGGTTTACGGCAGAGATGAGGATGATCGCGGTTCTCTGGAAACGCGGATGCTGACGAATCATGCTGGCCAGTTCGAAGCCATCGATCTCGGGCATGTTGACGTCCATGAGCACGATGGCAACTTCGTTGCGCAGCAGCTTTTCGAGCGCGTCCTTGGCGGAAACCGCCTTGATGAGGTTCTCCCCCAGTTCTTCCAGCATGACCTCGTAGCTGAGAAGCTTGGCCGGTTGATCGTCGACCAACAGGATGTTGACCCTTTCGTCTGTGGTCACTGCTGTCCCCTGTCCTCGTGGCATTGAAAACTTCGCCTCACTCAGCGATGGAGCCACATCCGTAATGCGGAAAGCAATTGCTCGGTGTTGACGGGCTTGGCCAGATACTCGGAAGCGCCCGCCTCCAGACATTTTTCTCGGTCGCCTTTCATGGCTTTTGCGGTCAAAGCGATGATGGGCAAGCGGCGAAAGTTGGGCTTGGCGCGGATCGCCTGTATGGTCTGGTATCCGTCCATCTCGGGCATCATGATGTCCATGAGCACGATCGCCACGTCGGGGATGGATTCAAGAATCTCGATCGCTTCGCGCCCGGTGCTGGCCGTGAGCACATTCATGCGCCGGCGTTCGAGCACGCTGCTCAAGGCGAAGATGTTGCGAACATCGTCATCGACCACCAGCACTCGCTTGCCTCCCAAGGCCTCGTCCGAGCGATGCAACTGCTCGATCATCTTCTGTTTCTGCGGCGGAAGATCCGCGACCACTCGGTGCAAAAACAGCGCGGTCTCATCGAGCAGGCGCTCAGGCGATTCCACTCCTTTGAGGACCACGCTGCGGGCGAGCATGTGCAGCCGCGCGTCTTCCTCGGGCGAGAGTTCTTTTCCGGTGAAGACGACGATCGGCAAATCGCCAATTTCGGCCGTGTCGCGGAAACGCTCGAGCACTTCAAAGCCCGACATATCGGGCAGCCGTAGATCGAGCACCACGCAGTCGAAAGATTCCCTGGTCACCAGTTCGAGAGCCTCTTTGCCGGTGGCGGCGGTGACGACGTCGATGTCGTCGTCACCAAGCAGTTCGCGGATGCTCAATTGTTCGGCCGGATTGTCCTCGACCACGAGCAGCCGCTTTTTTCGAGCAGAAGAGTACTCTTTAATGCGCGAGAGCGCGATGTCTAGGCCCTGCGTGGTGGTGGGCTTGGTGACAAAAGAAAAGGCTCCGCGGGACAGGCCATGATGCCGATCCTCGTCCAGGGTGAGCATCTGCACGGGAATGTGGCGAGTGGCAGGATCCTGCTTGAGGTGATTGAGTACGGTCCAACCCAGCATGTCGGCAAGAAATACATCGAGCGAGATCGCGGTGGGATGGAATTGTCTGGCCAGCGCAAGCGCTTCGGCGCCTCCGGTTGCGACCAGGACTTTGAAGCCTTTGTCGCGTGCGAGGTCGCGCAAGACGCCGGCGTAATGAGAGTCGTCTTCGACGACGAGAAGCACAGCGTCTTGCGGCTGCAAGGTGTCGCGATCGTCGGGAATGCGCTCGATGACGCGCTCCACGCTCACGACCGAGGACGGCATCGGCGAAGCCGAGGTGGATGCTTTCTTTTCGGCCGGCACACTCGATGGGCCCTTGTAGATCAGCGGGAGATAGAGAGTGAATGTGCTTCCCTGGCCGGGAGCGCTGCGCAACTGAATTTCTCCACCGAGCAGACTCGCCAGTTCGCGGCTGATAGCGAGACCCAGGCCGGTGCCGCCGTACTTGCGGCTGGTGCCGGCATCAGCCTGCTGGAATGCCTCGAAGATGATGCGTTGTTTCTCGTAGGGAATTCCAATTCCGGTATCGGCGACTTCGAACGAGACGACGGGGGTGGATCTTCCGAGAATCGGATGATCGGCGCTCCAGCCCCCGTTCGCAATCGATAGAGAGAGACTGACAGTTCCCTGCTCGGTGAACTTGAATGCGTTGGAGAGCAGATTTTTCAAGACCTGGTGCAGGCGCTTAGAGTCGGTCACCAGGCTGCGCGGCAGATGCGGGTCTGCCTGCACCCGGAAACCCAGCCGCCGGTTTTCTGCCTCATGGCGGAATGGACGTTCAACCGTATCGACGAGACTGGCGAAGAAGACCTCTTCGGCTTCGACGGACACGGTGCCCGACTCAATCTTCGAAAGATCGAGAATGTCGGTGATCAGGTTGAGCAGATCAGTGCCGGCGCCGTGGATGGTGCGGGCGAACTCAACCTGTTTCGGCGTGAGGTTTCCGTCAGGATTTTCGCTGAGTTGCTGGCCGAGGACGAGGATGCTGTTCAGCGGGGTGCGGAGCTCATGCGACATGTTGGCCAGGAATTCCGATTTGTACTTCGACGTGAGCGCCAGCTCCTTGGCTTTTTCTTCCAAAGCGCGGCGAGCCTGTTCGATTTCCTGGTTCTTGCGTTCGACCTCGACGTTCTGTTCGGCGAGCTGTTGCGCTTTCTGCGCCAGCTGTTCGTTGGTCTGCTGCAATTCCTTTTGCTGCATTTGCAGCTCGGTGGCGAGCTGTTGCGATTGCTTCAACAGCGCTTCGGTCTGCATGGTGGCTTCAATGCTGTTGAAGACAATTCCGATGCTGGCTGTGAGCTGCTCGAGGAATGCAAGGTGGGAGGCAGTGAAGCTCGCAAGCGAAGCCAGTTCGATGACAGCTTTCACGCGGTCCTCGAACAGCACCGGTAATACGACGACGTTGCGGGGAACCGCTTCGATCAAGCCGGTGCGGATCGAAACAGTATTCGGCGGCAGATCGCTGATGAGCATGCGCTTCTTTTCCGCCGCGCATTGCCCGACCAATCCTTCGCCGATCTGCAGACGGCGAAGCTCGCCGTCGTCTGCCTGGCTGGCGAACGCCGAGAGCAGAACCAGTTCGGCGGAATCGTCACTCTCCATCTGATAAATCAATCCTTGCTGCACGTTGATGAGTGGAGCGAGTTCGGAAAGCAGCAATCGCCCGACCGTGGCCAGATCGCGCTGGCCTTGCAACATGCCGGTGAAGCGAGCGAGGTTGGTCTTCAACCAGTCCTGCTCGGTGTTGCGGTCGGTTGTGAGGCGCAGGTTGTCGATCATCGTATTGAGGTTGTCCTTCAACTGCGCCACTTCCCCGCGCGCCTCGACTTGAATCGATCGAGTGAGGTCGCCTTTGGTGACCGCCGTCGCAACTTCCGCGATGGCTCGAACCTGGTTGGTGAGATTGTCGGCGAGCAGATTCACGTTTCCGGTCAGGTCTTTCCAGGTACCGGCCGCGCCGGGAACGTTGGCTTGTCCGCCCAGTCGGCCCTCGACGCCGACTTCGCGAGCCACGGTCGTGACCTGGTCGGCAAACGTGGCCAGCGTCTCCATCATGTTATTGATGGTTTCTGCCAGAGCCGCGACTTCGCCTTTGGCATTGACCGTGAGTTTTTGCGTGAGCTCGCCGTTGGCTACGGCAGTCACGACTTTCACGATGCCGCGCACTTGTTCGGTAAGGTTCGCCGCCATAACGTTGACGTTGTCGGTGAGGTCCTTCCAGGTTCCGGCCACGCCGGGAACTTCCGCCTGTCCTCCGAGCTTGCCTTCGGTTCCGACTTCGCGCGCCACGCGCGTCACTTCCGCTGCGAAGGCGTTGAGCTGGTCGACCATCGTGTTGATGGTGTTCTTCAGCTCAAGAATTTCGCCCTTCACGTCGACGGTGATTTTGCGCGACAAGTCGCCGCGGGCGACGGCCGTGGTCACTTCGGCGATGTTTCGGACTTGCGCCGTGAGGTTTCCGGCCATCGCGTTGACGGAGTCGGTGAGATCTTTCCAGGTCCCTGCGACGCCGGAGACGTTAGCCTGTCCGCCCAGCCGGCCTTCGGAGCCGACTTCGCGCGCCACGCGCGTCACTTCTGCGGCGAATGAGCGCAGCTGCTCGACCATCGTATTCAGCGTTTCTTTGAGCTGCAGAATCTCGCCGCGAACGTCGACGGTAATCTTTCGTGAGAGATCGCCGCTCGCAATCGCGGTGGCGACTTCGGCGATATTTCGCACCTGGCCGGTGAGATTCGAGGCCATGAAGTTCACGTTGTCGGTGAGATCTTTCCACGTGCCGGCGACGCCGGGGACATTGGCCTGTCCACCGAGCTTGCCTTCGGTGCCGACCTCGCGCGCCACGCGCGTCACTTCGCCGGCGAAGGCGTTGAGCTGATCGACCATCGTATTGATCGTGTTCTTCAGCTCGAGAATTTCGCCTTTGACATCGACTGTGATCTTGCGCGACAGGTCGCCGCGCGCCACGGCCGTGGTGACTTCTGCGATGTTTCGGACTTGTGCCGTCAGGTTTCCGGCCATGGAGTTGACCGAGTCGGTCAAGTCTTTCCACGTGCCGGCGACGCCTGGAACTTGGGCTTGGCCGCCAAGCTTTCCCTCCGATCCCACTTCGCGCGCGACGCGGGTGACTTCCGCGGCGAACGCGTTGAGCTGATCGACCATCGTGTTGATGGTGTCTTTCAGCAGAAGAATTTCCCCGCTGACGTTGACCGTGATTTTCTTCGACAAGTCGCCCCTGGCGATTGCGGTCGAAACTTCAGCGATGTTGCGGACCTGGCCGGTCAGATTGCTGGCCATCGAATTGACAGAGTCGGTGAGGTCTTTCCACGTGCCTCCGACGCCAGGAACGGCGGCTTGTCCGCCGAGTTTGCCGTCGGTTCCAACTTCGCGGGCCACACGCGTGACTTCCGAAGCGAACGAACGCAGCTGATCGACCATGGTATTGATGGTGTCTTTGAGTTCGAGAATTTCTCCTTTCACGTCGACCGTGATCTTGCGCGACAAGTCGCCACGCGCGACAGCGGTCGCGACTTCGGCGATATTTCGGACCTGGCCGGTAAGATTCGACGCCATGAAGTTGACGTTGTCGGTGAGATCTTTCCAGGTCCCGCCCACGCCGGGAACCAGCGCCTGTCCCCCCAGCTTGCCCTCGGTGCCGACTTCGCGGGCTACACGCGTGACTTCTCCCGCGAACGCGTTGAGCTGATCGACCATCGTGTTGATGGTGTCTTTGAGTTCGAGAATTTCCCCTTTCACGTCAACCGTGATTTTGCGCGACAAGTCGCCTCGAGCCACAGCGGTGGTGACTTCGGCGATGTTTCGGACCTGGGCAGTCAGGTTGCCGGCCATCGAATTGACCGAGTCCGTCAAATCCTTCCAAGTTCCGGCTACGCCTGGGACGTTGGCTTGCCCGCCGAGGCGGCCTTCTGAACCGACTTCGCGAGCGACGCGCGTGACTTCGCCGGCGAAACGGTTGAGCTGATCGACCATCGTATTCAGAGTTTCTTTCAACTGCAGAATCTCGCCGCGCACGTCAACGGTGATTTTTCGCGACAAGTCGCCGCTGGCGATAGCGGTCGCGACTTCCGCAATGTTACGCACTTGGCCGGTGAGGTTCGAGGCCATAAAGTTGACGTTGTCGGTGAGGTCCTTCCATGTCCCGCCAACGCCGGGAACACGGGCTTGTCCGCCGAGTTTGCCCTCGGTGCCGACCTCGCGGGCCACCCGTGTGACTTCACTTGCGAAGGCGTTGAGCTGATCGACCATCGTGTTGATCGTGTCTTTGAGTTCGAGGATCTCTCCTTTCACGTCGACGGTGATTTTGCGCGACAAGTCGCCGCGGGCCACCGCGGTCGTGACTTCCGCGATGTTTCGCACCTGCGCCGTCAGGTTTCCGGCCATGGCGTTCACAGAGTCGGTGAGGTCCTTCCACGTTCCGGCGACGCCGGGAACGATTGCTTGGCCACCGAGCTTGCCTTCGGTTCCCACTTCGCGGGCGACACGCGTGACTTCGGAGGCGAAGGAGCGCAGTTGATCGACCATCGTGTTGATGGCTTCTTTGAGCTGCAGAATCTCGCCGCGCACATCGACGGTGATTTTTCGTGAGAGGTCACCACTGGCGACGGCGGTCGCGACTTCCGCGATGTTTCGCACCTGACCAGTCAGGTTGCTGGCCATCGAGTTTACGGAATCGGTGAGATCTTTCCAGGTTCCCGCGACCCCGGGCACGAGCGCCTGGCCGCCGAGTTTGCCGTCGGTTCCGACTTCTCGGGCCACGCGCGTCACTTCGGCGGTGAAGACGCCAAGCTGTTCGATCATGGTGTTGACGAGCTTTGCGGAGCGAAGGAATCCGCCTTCCAGGGGACGGCCGTCGACTTCGAGTCGAACAGTTTGCGTCAGATTGCCCTGAGCGACGGCGGCAATGGCGTGCGTGACTTCCGCCGTCGGACGAAGCAAGTCTTCCACCAGCGTGTTGACGGAAACTTCCATCTCCCCCCATGCGCCGCGCGATTGATGAAATCGCGCACGCTCACGGGTTCTGCCTTCTTTGCCGACCGTTTGCCCGATGCGCTTCAATTCGCGGGCCATCTGCTGATTCGCGGAAACGATTTCGTTGAACGCGTCGGCAATTTTGCCGGGAAGCCCGGGCCAGGAGCCGGGAAGACGAACCGAGAAATCGCCTTCGCGTACGGCATGAAGACCGCCCAGAATCATTGCCAGATCGGCCGTGCTTTCGGCTGATGAGGCGGAGTTCCCGTTGTTTTTCGCGTGGCTCGGATCGGACTTGGGGCTGATGGTGAGAGTGGGTTGCTCGCTCTTTTTCAAGATTCATATCCTCCGACAATGGCGGGAAACTTCGTGCATAGCACCTCGTCAGCCTGCAACCTGCACAAAGCAACGCTTACCGCGTGGGCAAATTTAGTTGAAGGGACAGATTCCGCACGTGGCGCGCTTGTGCGCTGGACAGCCCGCGAAATGGCGGGTCGCAGGCGGTCCGCCTGAGAATTGATAGCACGAGAGCGCCGGGCCTTCCCCTACGGTGTTTACCGTATATGTCAGCAGGTGGCGCGTATTCCCTTAGAGGCGGCCTGGTGTGAATCAAGCAGTATGGCGAAGGGCGGAGTCGTGGTTGAGCAGGCCTGCTTCCTGGGCGCCGGTCCCGCGAAGTAACTCGAGCGCCCAGCCGGTTTCGGCCTTCTCGGGGCAGGACAAATACAACAGAACACTCGGATTAGCGAGCCGGTTGCTCAAGCGTGTCACCTTATCCGCGGGAAAACCCAGAGCGGCCAGTGTTCCGCCGGAAGGCATCTCGCCGGACATCAGCGTGCGGAAGAACTCCTGCGAGCGAATGAAAAAGCCGAATTTGGGAATCAAGACCGCTCCGAATCCGGAGAGCCATCGTATCAGCCCTGCCGCCTCCGCATTCGTGGGGCCTTCCATTGCGTCTGCGCTGGCCTGTCTCACAGTGGCAGCGATGGGATGCTCGGCTGGCAGCATCATGCAGATGCTTTCTTTGTCGAAGCCGCCCCGCAGCAGGGTCTGCATGACATTTTGCAAGCCGGTGGTTTGAGGATACAGGGCGTATGCAGCGAATGCGTTCGCAGCCATAAACGGTCTCCAAAGTGTTAAACCAGAGAACTGGGAACTAAAATGAAGCAAGTGCCCTGATTTTTCGTGAGCGCCAGCCCCGACGGCGCCAACCTCATCCCGGGCAACACGGGACTGGAACAACCAACAATCGACATTACAGAATCAGTCGCGGTGTGCAACTAGGGTGAATCCGGTACTTTAGGGGACTTTGATCCCCCTGAGTGTACGAACAGGTCTGCCATCGTAAATATCTTCCCTGGGTTCCCAGTACCAGGAGTTGAGTTGGATTGTCGGGGTGATTCATCCGAAGTTTTCTCTATACGTGACGGGCTCGACCATCATCTCAAAGGTTTGCAATGCGCCATTTTCGTTGTGGGTTATAGGTCAAAGGAGATCCTGCGATGGCGAAATTCTTTTCCGGAATGATGGCGGCGCTGGTGTCGGTGAGCCTCTCGCTTGCGCAAAGCGCGGCGCCTTCTCAAACGAACAATGGGAGCAATAGCGCGCCTCCTCGGCAAAGTGAGTCATCGGCTGGGACTCAGACTGCGACTCCGCGCATCGCGCCGGGCAGCGTGATTCCGGTTCAGCTCACCACCACCGTCGATGCGAAGAAGGCCAAGACGGGAGAGCAGGTCACCGCGAAGGTTACCCTGGATTTGAAATCGAGCAACGGCACGATGCTGATGCCGAAAGATACCGAGATCGTCGGCCATATCACCGAAGCGCAGCCGAAAAACAAACAAGACAAGGAATCGCAGGTCGGAATCGTCTTCGACCACGCGGTGACAAAGGACGGCAACGTCTCTTACCCCATGTCGATTCAGGCGGTGATCTCGCCGCAGGTATTTCAAAATCGGAACGCCGGAAATAACGGCGCCGCCGAAGCGCCCTCGCCGTCCTCCCCATCGGGGCAAATGCCGTCGGGGCAAATGCCGGGAGGGTCTTCGCGTGGGAGCATGGGAGCAGGTCAGGCAGCACCCACAAACGGCGTTTCTCCGGGCGAGACTCCTCAGTCATCTGGCGGCAATGCGTCCCCTGCGATCACCGGCCACACGCAGGGAGTGGTCGGATTCTCGCATATGAAGCTGGCAAGTCCGGCAAACCCGACACAGCCATCGGTGATCAGTTCGGAGAAGGGCAATGTGAAACTGGAGAATGGAACCTTGATGCTCTTGCGGATAGATCAATAGGAGGTCGGTAGAAAACGCGGAAAAATCACAGACGACGTTTCGAGGAGGATGCAGATGAGAAAGTCATTC